>DASWCG010000031.1:0-34275 GCA_036390175.1 Candidatus Acidiferrales bacterium
GACGGGCGGCGCCGGATTTATCGGCTCAAACACCGTGGACGAACTGGTCCAGCGGGGACACAGCGTTGTTGTGCTCGACGATTTCTCGGCCGGCAAAGAAGACAACCTCGCCGAAGTTCGCAGCAAAATCACGCTGGTGAAGGGCAGCATCACCGACCTGGAAGTGGTTCGGCGCGCCTGCCAGGAAGCGGATTTCGTTTTGCATCTAGCCGCGCGAACTTCCGTGCCACGCTCGGTAAAAGATCCCCTGGAGACCAATCGCATCAACGTGGACGGCACGCTCAATGTGCTGGTGGCGGCGCGCGATGCCAAGGTCAAGCGCGTGGTCTTCGCGGCGTCCTCGTCCGCCTATGGCGACACGCCCACACTGCCAAAGGCCGAAACCATGCAGCCGCTCCCGATTTCGCCCTACGGCGTCACGAAACTGGCCGGCGAACTCTATGCTAGGGCGTTTGGCCGCTGCTACGGCTTCGAGAATGTTTCTCTTCGCTACTTCAACGTCTTTGGCCCGCGGCAGGACCCCGGCTCGCCTTATTCCGGTGTGCTTTCAAAATTCATCGCCGCGTTTCACGAGGACGGACAGCCTGTCGTGTTCGGCGACGGCGAGCAGTCGCGCGATTTCACGTATGTCGAGAATGTGGTGCAGGCCAATTTGCTGGCGTGCGAGGCGCCCAATGCTTCGGGGAAAGTCTTCAACGTCGGAACAGGCGGCCGCTCCACGTTGAACCAGACGCTGCGGCTGCTGGAGAAAATCAGCGGGAAAAAAATCGAAGCGAAGTACGACCCGCCGCGCGACGGCGACATCCTGCATTCCCAGGCCGATATCGCCCTGGCGCGCGAAATCCTGGGTTACAAGCCAACGGTTGATTTCGAGGAAGGCCTGCAGCGCACGTTCGAGTGGTACCGCGCCGCACACGAAAAGGCGGCGCAGGAAGCACAAGAAAAAGCCGCCCAAGAGGCCGCGCGCCAGAATACCCCGGCCAGCTCCTGACCAGGGCTTCTTTTTCATCTCCCCAAAAAGAGGGCGCGTAGCGGAGGAATCCCCGTTGCGCGGCCACGCTGCCCCTGCAAGGAAAGCTTCTCCCGGCCCGCTCTGGTTACTTCAAGTGTCCGGCGTCACCCGGAGCTTTTTCTCCCGGCGCTCTGCTGTTCCAGAACCAGAGCGGCTCGAGCGGCTTTTTCTCCGGCCACACCTGGTTGAGCGTGTCGCCTTCGAAAAGTTCGCCGTTTTTCATCACCCAGTGAACGCTATTCGTATTGTGAATATCGTCCAACGGGCTCTTGTCGAGGATCACCAGATCGGCGAGCTTGCCGGGTTCGATGCTTCCGATGTCCTGCGCGTAGCCGGCGATCTGCGCCCCAAGAATCGTGGCTGCGCGGAGCACTTCCATGGGCATGGCGCCGCCGCTGGCCACGTTCCACATTTCCCAATGGTAGCCGAGACCCTGCAACTGGCCGTGGCCGCCGATGCCGACGCGCCCGCCGGCCCGGAGGATTTTGACCGCTCCCGCCGCGAGCTGCGGGATGGAATACTCATCCTTGCGGAACCAGAAAGGCCGCCGCTTGGTTTTTTCGTCGATGATGTTGTGCGGCGTGAAGTGGTTGAGCTTGGCGTCGTCGTGCACTTCCGTGTTTTCGTAGTAGATGTTCTCGCCCCAGGGACTGCCGTAGGCCACGATCAGCGTCGGCGTCTCTCCGATGCCCGATTGCGCGAACATCTGCACCACGTCTTTTTCGAGCGGGGCGATCGGCAGGGTGTGCTCGTTGCCATGAAAGCCGTCAATCACGTGCGTGAGGTTGAGCTTCAGGTCGAGCGCGCCCTCGGTGGTGGGCATCATTTCCAGCTTCTTGCAGGCTTCCACCATCCACTGGCGCTGTTTGCGGTTGCCGACCACGTAGCTCTTCAGATTGTGCGTCCGGTAATACTTCTTGTAGCGCGTGAGGACGCCCTCGACTTCCTGCTCGGATTGGAAGTTGTTGTCGGAAAAAATGCCGGGCCCGGTGGAAAATGGCCGCAGGCCGATGATGTCCCCGGTGTCCACCAGGTCCTGGTAGGCAAACATGTCGTTGGTGGCGGTCTGCACGTCGAGGCCCGAGGTTACGCCGTAGGCGAGATTGGCCAGGAAATTCCAGTTCTGGGTGTCGAGGATGCCGCGGCGGATTTCAAACCAGTGAGCGTGGGTGTCCACGAAGCCCGGCACGATGGTTTTCCCTTTCACGTCAAAAACCGTGGCCCCCGCGGGAACAGCCCCGCGCTTGCCTACGGACTCGATGCGGTTGTCTTTCACGACGATGTCGGCGTCCTTGACGATTTCATCGCCCTTCATCGTGACCACCGTCGCGCCGCGCAGAACCATAATGCCCCGGGGCGTCTTCCGCGGGAATTCCAGGTCTACGGCAATTTCCTGAACGCTTTTGTCCTGCTCTTTGAAGCTTTCTTTTTTCTTCTCGGCCGCTTGCTCGTCCTTCTTCTCCTCTTTCTTCTCCTCTTTCTTCTCGTCCTTCTTCCCGTCTTTCTTCTCGGCGGCGTCCTTCTTGTCCTTGTCGGCGTCCTTTTTCTCTTCGGGCTTCGGCGGTTCGAAGCTGATGGCGCTGAAGGGCTGCCGGAAGAAGCTCGGTCCAATGGCCCAGGTGAGCGTCTTCCCGTCGTCGGCCCAGCCAAAATAATCGGCGCCGATGTCGGTCAGCCGCTTCACCGGAACCGAGGCAGAATTCACCAGGACCGTCGGCGCTTCGCCGCCGACTTCCGGCATGGCCGTCAGATAAAGTTGATTCATGATGTGCGCCAGAACCCAGTGTCCATCGGGGCTCACGCGCACGTCGCCGGCCGGCACAGGCTCCTCGGCGTTGGGAACGGCCGAACTCTTCACCTGCAGGTGTACGCGGCGGTCCGTGCCGTCGTACCGCAGCGACATCAGGCCCGCCCGGGTGTACAGGTAGATGCGGTCTTTATCCTGCGTGAAGTGCGGCTTGCCCGCGCCACGCGCCGGAATGATCAGGTTGGCCGCGCCTCCCTCGGCGGGAAGCCAAATCAGTTCCGTTCCCGGCGTCTGCCCGAAGTCGAATTCACTATTTTCGCGGTCATAGGCCGAGCCGCGCAAGGCCACGATGCGCGCACCATCGGGTGACCACACCACATCGCTATAAAAAGCGGAAACGCCGGTGAGTTTCTGCGGTTCGCCTCCGCCGGCCCGCACCTTCCAAATGTCGCCGCCCGCGGACGACCACGTGACGTACGCCAGCCACTGGCCGTCCGGAGACCACGCCGGTTGAAACTCGCGCGCGCTGCCCGGCGTCACGCGTTGCGGCTTCCCGCCGGGAATGTCCATCACATAGAGATGCGTCAGCGCGGAGAATGCCAGCTTTTTTCCATCCGGCGATTCTGCCGGGTCCTGAATCAGCCGGACCTTCACGGGACCTTCTTCGACCTTCTGAGGGAAATCCAACTTCGGTCCGATTTCCTGCGAGACTTGAGCCGTGAAAGGAATCAGGCGGTCGTCACCCGAGGCGATGTTCAGCCGGTGAATTTTTCCCTCGGTGGTATAGAGGATCTCTTTTCCTCCGGGCGCGAAGGCGTACCCGGGCCAGAGATCGCGCGTGAAGCGCGATTCTTGGTCGTCGCGCTGGACGGGGTACTTCAGCCAGCGGTCCTCGCCGCTCTCCAGATTGCGGATGCGCAGGCCGGTCTTCGTTTCATAGCGCGTGGCGTAGATAAGCGTTTTGCCGTCGGGCGCAATCATGGGACGAAATGCGCTGCCGAGCTGGCGCACCAGGATGTCTTCGTCGCCGGTTCGCCGGTCGCGCCGCGCGACGCTCCACAAGGGAAACATCGCGTTGTACTGAAATCCTCCGAGGCGCCGCGCGTAATAGAGATACCGTCCGTCCGGAGACACGCTGACACCGAGAGCATTGTGGCGCTCATTGCGCGGCGTTGTTGGCGTCGTCTTGGATTTGGTGATTTGTACGCCCGACCCGCCCTGGATGTGATACATCCACAGTTCGTGCGCTGCCAGGCCGGCCGCCTTGGAGACGATGACGTATTGCCCATCCGGCGTCCAGGCAGGCGAAACGAATTCGGCGGCCTTCTCCTTGCTGAGTTGTTTGGGCTCACCGTTACCGTCCGCTTTCATGATCCAGACGTTTTCCGCGCCGTCGCGGTCGGAGATGAAGGCAATCCATTGTCCGTCCGGCGAGTAGCGCGGTTGGCTGTCGAAGGCCATGCCCTTGGTGAGCGGCTTGGCCTGACCGCCCTCGATCGGAAGCGTATAGAGGTCGCCGAGCAGTTCGAAGACGATAGTCTTTCCGTCGGGCGAAACGTCCAGCGAGAGCCATGTGCCTTCGTCGGTCGTGAATTCGATTTTGCGGTCAGGCTTGAGCGTCAGCCCTTTCTTTTCGTCCTTTTTCTCTTCTTTTTTCTCGTCTTTGTCGTCTTGCCGAACGGCGTTTTTATCGCTCGCCTGAGCCGGCATTGCGGGAGCCGCAAGTCCTCCCACAATCGCCAGCCCGCAAACCGTCATCAGCCACACGCGCAATACGCTCCATTTCGATCGCATGGATCTTCACTCCCCCCGTCGAATTAAATTGCGATAAGCACAGAGACGAAGAATGGACGCAACCCTCGACTTCGTCTCCTCAAGTCAATCCACCCCCAAAATTAGACGCCACCCGCACCCCGGGGCCACCCGGCGTCTGACGCAGACGGTTCCCTATTGCCCGTCCCTTTCTTCCACCTCTGCGGGCCGCGGCGGCGCCGTGGAGATGCGGATAAGCGGAATGCCGGCGTCGTTGATCATCTTGTTGAGGCTGGCCAAGTCTTCTTCGACCAGCTTCTTCACCTTGGAGCCGCTGTCAGCGACCAGTGGCGCCAGCTCGTCGAGGCGCTGTAGATCCTGTCCGCTGGGCGCAGCGGTGTAGCCTTCGATGTTTGCCATCACGCTGAATACGCGCTCGGGGAGCGGCGCGGGCGTCCACACCAGCGGCGGCCCGGCGTTTCCGAGCGACTGCTGCGGCCGGACATACTTCGCCTCCACTTCATCTACTTTCTTGGCGAGTTCCTCGGCAGCCTTCCGGATGTTCTCCGGGATCTTGATTCCGTCCGGCCCGGCCGCTCCTTTTCTCCACTGTTCCTGCGTGGCGGCGAGCGCATCCTTCAGGCCGACGATCGTCCTGCGGTCTTTGTCGGCGGCTTTGGCCAGGTCGTAAAGCTTCATGATGGCACCGTGGCGCGCGGCGCGGTTGGCGGGGGAAATGACGATGCGCGTGTCTTCCTCGACCGCCACTTTGCCGGTTGTCTCCTTGCCATTCGCGCTGATTTTGACGGTGTATTCCCCCGGCTCGGCCACTGGCCCGCGCGGCCCGAAGCCGAACCCTTGCGCCATGGCTTCGAGTTGTTGCGGCGTAGGCTCGGCGGGAGCGTTGTATCGCAAATCCCAGTTGATACGGTTCACGCCGGCCGCTCCCGGTCCGTCGAAATGACGCACCTCTTTGCCGTCCTTATCGAGAATCGTGATTTTGGCTTTGCCTTCGGTGGCCGCTTCCGCCGGAGCGGCCGGCGGCCTTCCTGCGCCACCGCCCCCTGCTCTTTGCCTTTCACTACCCCCTGGCCTTGGCGCTTCGTCCGCCGCCCTGGGCGGCGGAGGCGGCACGGCCGATTTCAGATAGTAGGTAATCAGCGCACCGTACGGCGGATTCTTCCCGGCAAACCATTTGTGGCCGACATTGCGCTGCGCCCGGTATTCCCGCCAGGCGGTTCCCGGACGCGTGTCAAACAATGCGAGGTCGGAATTGAGCGCCGCGCCATCCATTTTTTCAATCGGGGTGAGGTCGTCGAGCACCCAGATGGAACGTCCGTGCGTGGCGAGAATCAGATCGTTCTCGCGCGGATGAATTTGAATGTCGTCCACGGGGACGGTGGGCAGATTCAGCCGGAGTTGCGTCCAGTTCGCGCCGCGATCCCAGGAGACCCACAGTCCGAATTCGGTTCCGGCGAAAAGGAGGTTCAGGTTCTTCGGATGCTCGCGGATGACGTGGACCGTCCCGGCGGTCCTGGGGATACCGCCACCGATGTTTTTCCAGGACTCGCCGTAGTCGCTGGTCAGATACACGTACACGTTGTAGTCGTCGTCGCGATGTCCGTCGAACGTTGCGTAGGCCGCGCCCTCGGCAGCTTTCGATGCCGTCACCCGGCTGACATACGTGCCTTTGGGCAATCCCGGCACGCGGCTGACCACGTTTTTCCAATTCTGGCCGGCGTCGCGCGTCACTTGCAGGTTGCCGTCGTCGGTGCCCACCCAGAGCACGGACGCGGATACCGGCGATTCACTGATGGTGGTGATGGTGGGGTAGTCCTGCACGCCGTCGGCGCGCGAGAGCATGTCCTTGTCCTGCACGTGGCCGAGGATCGGCAACTTGTTGCGGTCCACTCCGGTAGTGAGATCTCCGCCGAGCCGGGTCCACGTATCGCCGCGGTTGGTGGACTTGAACAGGAAGTTTCCGCCGTAATAGATGGTGTTGTGATCGAACGAAGAAATGGCCACCGGCGAGTTCCACTGGAAGCGGTAATGCGGTTCGCCCTCTTTCATTTCCGGGCGGATCGAGCGCGCTTCCATGGTCTTCATATCGCGGCGCGAAATATTGCCGTCCTGGGACTCCGCGTAGACCACCGAGGAATCCGTGGGGTCCACCGCCGCGTAAAAACCATCGCCGCCATGGACGTTGATCCAGTCCTCATTCACGATGCCGCCGCTCGAAAGGGTCTGGCTCGGCCCGCACCAGCTTCCGTTGTCCTGCAAGCCGCCGCAGATGTGGTAGGGCTTGGCCAGGTCCACTCCGATCTCGTAGAACTGGCCCAGAGGAATGGTATTGACGAAATCCCAGGTGCGCCCGGCGTCGTAGGACCAGTGGATGCCGCCGTCGCTCCCGGCGATCATCTGATTCGAGTCCGCGGGGTTGATCCACAGGGCGTGGAAATCGCCGTGGATGCGCGTGATGCGCCGCGTCGAGAAGGTCTTGCCGCCATCCTCGGAGAAAAACATCTGCGCGCCGAGCACCCAGATGCGCAAGTCGTTGCCGGGGTCAACGCGGACGTTGCTGTAATACGACGGGCGCGGGTCGGTATCGCTCATCCGCGTCCACGTCTCGCCCTTGTCTTCGCTGCGGAAGATGCCGCCCTGCGCGTGCTGGACGACGGCGTACACGATATCCGGGTTCTTGCGGTAAATATCCAGGCCGATGCGTCCCACGTCGCCGCCTTTTTCATACGGAAGCCCCTTGGTGAGCTTCTTCCAGGTCGCGCCGCCGTCCGTGGTTTTGTAAATCGCGCCGTGCGGCCCGCCGCCGTTGAAGCCGAACGCCGTGCGCCGCCGCTGGTAGGCTGCGGCATAAAGCGTGTCGGGACTCTGCGGGTCCATGGCGATGTCCACCACGCCGGTGTCGTCGTTGATGTAGAGCGATTGCGTCCAGGTCTTCCCGCCGTCGGTGGTCTTGAACACGCCGCGGTCGTGGTTCGGCCCCCACAGGTGGCCGAGCGCGGCGACGTAAACAACGCCGGGGTTCGCCGGATGAATCACGATGCGCCCGATGTGGTGCGTGTCCTCGAGGCCCATCTTCGTCCAAGTCTTGCCCCCGTCGGTGGACTTGAAAGCGCCGTCGCCCCACGAAGAGCTCTGCCGGTTGTTGGCTTCGCCCGAGCCCACCCATACGATGGACGGATCCGACGGAGCCAGAGTAATGTCGCCGATCGTCGGGACGCTCTCTTTGTCGAAGAGCGGCTCCCAGGTGGTTCCGGCGTTCGTGGTCTTCCACACCCCGCCCGAAGCCATGCCCACGAAAACAATCTTGGGATCGCCTTCGACCACGGCGAAATCGTCCACGCGGCCGCCCATGACGGCCGGCCCCAATTCGCGGAATTGCAGGCCTTTCAGCGCCTCCACGGCTTTGGCGGGTTCGCTGCCGGACTTGCTCTGCGCACTCAGGCGCGCGAAGCCGGCCGCCAAGCTCAGGAGCACGGCGAATGACACTACCGACAGAACACGCATCATGCGGCTCATGAATCTTTCTCCTTTGCGAAACTCACAAACATTGTTCTCCATGAAGGTTGGCGGCATCTCGAAAGACTGTGGCGTCTCATCGTGGCGCAAACTCGCGGCCCGGCCCCGCAGGGGGAGCTATCACTATCACTCGCCCCGGCGATTTGCAACTTCGCGCTTCGGACAAACAGGTTCCGGCCGCGCGATAACAGACGCAAGGCGCGTCTCCGGCGTTTCAACAGGTTTGCGCAGCCCGCGCCGCGCGTTTGATTTCTTCCCTGGCTGCGTCTAGACTCTTGACCCGCATGCCGTCCCGAAAAAGGAGAGGCCTGGAAATGCTCAAACGATTTGCCGCGCGCGTCCTATTGCTTTCCCTTGCGCTGGCCCTGAGCTCCGCAGCGCAGCAGGAAGAAAAAATCGACTACGACATGATTACGAAAATCCGCTACGAGGGTTTTCGCAACTCGAAAGTCATGGAGATTGCCAGCGGCCTGATGGATGGAATCGGCCCGCGGCTGACCGGCTCCCCAAACATGAAGCGCGCCAACGACTGGACGCGTGAAAAACTGGCCGAGTTCGGCCTGGCCAACGCCCACCTGGAAGCCTGGAGCCCGTTCGGACGCGGCTGGTCCAACGAATACGTCAACGTGCGCATGGTGACGCCTGATGTGGCGCCTCTGCTCGTGTACGCCAAGGCCTGGACGCCGGGCACCAACGGCGCGGTCCGCGCCGAAGTGATGCGCGTGATTGTCCGCACTCCTCAGGACATCGCCAAATACCAGGGGAAACTGGCCGGAAAAATTGTGCTGGTGGGTGACGACGCCGAGGTGAAGCCCTCGGTCGAGCCCCTTTCGGAGCGGTATGACGATAAATCGCTCGCGGCGCTCGGCCAGTATCAGGTTCCTGCGGAGAGAAACGACCCGCGCTTCCGCGAATTTATGCAGCGCTTCCGCCTGCAACGGGAACTGAACAAGTTCCTGGAAGGGGAGAAGGTGGTCGCCTCGATCGATCACAGCCGCGGAGCTATCGGCGGCGGCACCGTGTTCGTGCAGCAAGGCGGCTCTTACAAAACAGGGCAAACATCCACGGTTCCTCAGCTCACGATGGCGGTCGAGCATTGGGACAGGATTGCCCGGCTGCTCGCCCAAAAGATACCTGTGGAGCTGGAACTGAACGTAAAAAACAATTTTTATGACGACGCCACGACGCAGTACGACACCCTCGCCGAGATTCCCGGGACGGACAAGAAAGATGAGTTGGTCATGCTGGGCGCTCATCTGGACTCCTGGCACGCCGGCACCGGCGCCACCGACAACGGCGCCGGCACGGTGGTGATGATGGAGGCGGTGCGCATTTTGAAGGCCCTCGGAGTGCAGCCACGGCGCACCATCCGCATCGGGTTGTGGAGCGGTGAGGAAGAAGGGCTGCTGGGCTCGCAGTGGTACGTGATGCATCATTTCGGCGAGCGGCCGGAATCGAAGGACCCGGAGCGCAAAGGAGATCCCACGCTGCTGCGCCGCGAAAACGGTCCCGTCACGCTCAAGTCCGAGCAAAAAAAAGTCTCCGTTTATTTCAACGTGGACAACGGCACGGGAAAGATCCGCGGCATTTATTTGCAGGAGAACGCCGCGGTCCAGCTCATCTTCGAGTCCTGGATGAAGCCCTTCGCCGACCTGGGCATGAACACCCTCAGCATGCGCAACACCGGAGGCACAGACCATTTGTCGTTCGATGCCGTGGGCATTCCCGGCTTCCAGTTCATTCAAGACCCGGTCGAGTATGAGACGCGCACGCACCACTCCAACATGGACGTCTACGACCGCCTTCAGCCGGATGACCTGAAGCAGATGGCGGTCATCGTGGCGTCGTTCGTGTATCAAGCGGCGATGCGCGATCAGATGTTTCCGCGCAAACCCATTGAAAAGGAGTTGCCGCCAGCGCCGCCCGCGAATGACGGCGGCAATTAGGACGGAGTGTCCAAGACCGCAGAACCGACGGGGATCGGCTTGCCCGGTCCGGTGACACCGAGTATTCTCCCGGAGGTACTGGTGTCATTTGCTCTTGAAAATTGGTGGCGGCCTCGGAAGAAAGGGCCGCCAGCCGCTCATTTTTTAGGTTCCTCGAATGAGAGGCTACCTTGGTCACCGAATAAAGTCTGAAAATGCTGCTCGTATTCGTGTTTCGATTTTGAGATTCTTGCAATCCCCAACAATTGTCCTAACTGGGTACGAAGAGCCTTAACGCCTATGTCTGAGAGAAATTGATGCAGCCGTTTCCAACGTGCTTTGCTGCTTTCGCGTTGAATCCGCGTAAGCTCTAATATCTTTCCATTACTCTTGGCCAGAGGCCAATAAACCTGATCAACAGTGAGGTGCATAAACTTCCAGGGCTTGTTTCTTTCCGGTTTGGGCAACCGATAAAGACGGTACCACTCTTGATACAACTGGCCCGGAAATTCCTTTTCGTACTCCCGGGCTTCTTCGCGCACGTAGAATTTGAAAGCAGCAATAACGTCTTCGCGAGTAGCGTCGTAGCCAGCGAGGGCATAGACAAGGCCTTTAATTCCAGCTTTGGCGGAAGCGTTGAGAATGACGTGTGCCTGTTTTGTGATATTCGCTTGGCTTTTAAGGAGTCTGCCTTCGGATTCCGCTTTCACGATTGCCTTACAAACATCAATCAGAATCGTTACGTCATAGCCGTGAATTAATCCCATCGGAGGCACATTCCCCCCCGTGGGCGGTCCTTTGAAAATCAAGGGGTTACGGATCTTTTCGAGTAATTCCACCCCCAGGGCCTCCGATACTTTTTTTCCTGCAACAAACCTAGGTAGGCCACTACCCCCTTCCCCGAGTTTCAAAGCAGCACCCATGCCCCGCTGGCTGATGACGGCAGTTCTGGTTTCGTCATTCAAAACGTAGCAGTCAACATCCATCCCGAAGTCATCTTTGAAGTTGCCTTTGTGCGTTGCTTGCGGAGGCGGAATTTTGCCAACGCGCTCCCATCTGGCTTGAATCGCTGCACGTGCAATTTCCCGCCGTCTTTCGGACGACAGTTTTTTCGCGCGTGCTTCGCCTCCCTTGGCCGCACCGAGAAGAGATAGCTGCTTAGCCGCCGCGCTGGGGTCTTTGGTGTCGGATTCGTTCATTGTCCACCTCTCCGCCAATGCTATACTTGCCCGAGAAAGAAGGCAAGAAGAAACTTTATATCATGCCCGAGCAAGTATACAAATGGCGTGAAACAAAAAGCCCCGCTTCCGGCTGTCACCGAAAACGGGGCAAATCCAGCAAGCGGAGTAAGCCGCATGCCAAACCCTGAAACGGATTATCGGCCTGCTACCGCAGAAAGGCAAGCCGAAATGAACGTACTACCGAAAGAAAAGCAAGCCCAAATCCTCAATGCCCTAACTGTTTCGCTGTTGCTAGGCAATTTTCTTGCCGCTGATGAACGGTTTGTCGATAGCTTGGTTTAGCATGATATAAATGCGCTTCAAAATCATCAACAGCGTAAGAACAAAATTCGTCGTAAGGAAAATAATCAGTCCTGCTACCCATCGGGCTGTGAAAGCTGGCTCTCCCTGCTTCTCGTGCATGTTCAGATGAGCAACGGCCACCATTGAGACTACAACGATGACAATGGATACCAAGATGGAATACGCGATGTTATCATGCAGTTCCTTGACCAAACCCAATCGCGCCTTTGCTAGGACCGGAGGATGCTCCGTTTGAGAAGAAAGCGTATAAACCAAGATCAGTAGATTCAGCAGGAGGCCAGCAAAAATCGAGAATGCTGCGAGAAGAGCATTTAAGGCTTCTCCATTAAATTTCCAGCCGTAGTATGCGCCCGCAACCCCCAGCAAAATTGGAAAAACAAAAAACAAGACCAGATCGAACACGCTATACGTTTGAGTCGCATTGTTCCGCAGGGTGCGTACCTGAGCTGCAACGATTCTGCTGATGTTGATTTTCATGCTGCCCCGTAAAGCAAAGTACGAAGTTCAGCCGCCAATTTATCCGCTTCCTTTTCCATTGAATCGTATAGCGGATGACCGCTAGCCCCGATTGTAACAGTGTCCGTTATATCGAAGTATGACCGGATTCGCCCGGGGTTCGCTACATTTATTGTTCGTGTGGCACGACCTACTTTTACCTGTGCCTTTACATTGTCATACGTTTCGTTCAGAACTAAAATGCCGTTCGGTTGACGGTTATTGAACGCCTTAGAGAGAAGCCCGTGCAGCGGAAGGATACCACCTCGCCTAGCACGGATTACCAGTTCGGCAGTTCCATGCACCTCTTGATGTCCTCTGTCATAAGAGTCGGCTACGTCGGCAGGAATAGTCTTTTTCACAAAAGATATTTTCAGAATCTTCCCCCTCTTGAACTTCTCGAATACACTCTCTACGATGACGGGCTCAAATCTCAGTTTGTATTCCGGGTATTTATTTTGGAACGCAGTGTCGAGCACCCAATGCAGGAGTTTTCTAATTCCAAAAGCGGCGGTGCGTTGCAAGATCAAAATACCGTCTTCAACCCCTTCTGGAATTTCAAAATAAAAGTAGAAAGGCCACATTTCGGCGTCATCTTTCTTGCGTTGGTACACTATCTTCGCTGTTCTTACGTTGACAATGTCGCTTTCGTGGCCGTACTGGCCAGTCTTAATTTCCCCGCGCAACTTGCGACCGTCCTTTGCTAGTTTCGGTACTGAAAAGGCTTGCTGCAACTCTTTCTGATCCTCTAGGGTTTTGGTCTTGATCCCGCCAAGCGCATCGCTCAGGAAATCGAGAAGGTCAGAGCCATTTTCGTCAAAATCAGACAAGTATTCATATTCTCTATCACTTGGGTTCCGAACTTTTACGGCGTAGGCAGCCAGCGAAATGACTCGCGTCATAATGGGCTGGATAGTACCATAAGATTAGCAGTTCGCAAGCCATTGAAATCTGGTTTTCAAATGACACCACTACCCTGCCGGACCGCGCGTTGCTCCGCCTGCGCGCGCGTGCTAGGCTATCGAACTGCTTTCCTCACACGATAGGACGCGTTCGCGCTGCTCATGAGGCTTCCACGGTTGACCTCATCGCCCATCGCGAGATTCCCGGTTTTCGCCGCGCTTCTGGCATTTGCCTTCTTCTTCTTTGCCGCTCCGGCCGCAGGTGGCGGTCAAGCCACGCAGATGCGCCTCCCTTCAAAAGGCGGGATCGCCGAACTCTCCTCCAGCGGGCCGCAAAGCCGCCACGGCGACGTCTTCACCGCGGACGGGGACGTGGATCTTCGTTATCAAGACGTGCGAATTCAGGCCGATCATATGGAATACAACGCCGCAACCGCCGATGCCCTGGCGCGCGGCCACGTCCAGTTCGATTTCAACAACCAGCATCTCGAGGCAGACGAAGCGCGCTACAACGTTCACAGTAAGCGCGGGTCGTTTTCCAAGGTCCGCGGAACGGTCAGGATCGACCGCCGCCCCAATACCAACGTATTGATCACCGATAACCCGCTCTATTTCGAGGCCGCGCAGGTGGAGCGCCTGGACGACCGCACCTACGTGATTCACAAGGTGTGGCTGACGGTGTGCGTGCCGGACCGGCCGAAGTGGAAATTCTATGCGCCGCGCGCCACCTTGCGCCTGAACCAAAAAGTCGTTTTGCTCAACGCCAACTTCCGCCTCTTCAGGATTCCGCTCGTCTACTTGCCGTACGCCACGGCGCCCGCGGGCCGCCGCGTCCGCGAATCGGGATTCCTGTTGCCGGACCTCGGCAACACCTCGCGCAAGGGATACGTCCTGGGGGATTCGTTTTACTGGGCGCCGGTGAGCTGGATGGATGCAACCGTCGGCGCGCAATACTTCAGCAAGCGCGGCTGGAGCCAGATCGGGGAATTTCGCACACGCCCCTGGGAAAATGCGCGCGTCAATTATACCTATTTCGGCGTGGATGACCGCGGCTTACCGGGCCCCACGGGCGCGCGGGTTCCCCAGGGTGGACACCAGCAGCACCTCGAAGCCGATACTGCCTTGCCTCATGGCTGGCGCGCCGTCGTGGACTTCAACCAGCTTTCCTCGCTTACGTTTCGCCAGGCGTTTGCCAATACCTTTGCCGAAGCCGTGAACACCGAGGAGCGCAGCGCTTTCTTCCTCACCAACAATTTCCGTGGCTTCAGCCTTGATTTCGCCGCGGTGGACGACAAAAATTTCTTTACCAGCCAGCCGGTGACGTCCGTGGTTGTGCGCAGCGCTCCGGAAGCGCGCTTCAGCTCCGTCGAGCAGGCGCCGTGGCACCGATTGCCGGTGTATTTCGGGTTCGACGCATATGCCGGGGCGCTGCACCGCGAGGACTCCAATCTGGACACTCCTGCTTTTGTCCAGCGCTCCGAGTTCTCTCCGCGCGTCACCGTCCCGCTGCACTGGGGTCCGTGGATCGGGCTGACCACCACGGCGGCATTCCGCACCACGCGCTATGGCGCACAGTTGGCGAGCGGCGCTGCCGTGGACCAAAGCATCAGCCGCAACACCGGGGAATTTGCCGTGGATTTCCGCCCGCCGTCTTTCGAACGCATCTGGGAAGATTCCGGCACGAAATGGAAACACACCGTCGAGGCCCACATTTCCTACAACTACGTCACCGGAATCGAGAATTTCAGCCGCTTCATCCGCTTCGACCAGGACGACACGCTGACCAATACGAGCGAGGCCGAATACGGCATTACCCAGAGATTATTCCGCAAAGAGGGCGACGCCGCGGCCGAGGAGCTTGTCACCTGGCGCGTAGCCCAGAAACATTATTTCGACCCGACGTTCGGCGGCGCACTGGTCGCGGGACAGCGAAACGTCTTCGCCGCGCTTGACTCCATCACGCCGTTCGCCTTCGCCGACGAGCCGCGCCACTGGTCGCCGGTGGTGAGCGACTTGAAGTTTACGCCCGGCGGCCGCTACGACGCGGAACTGCTCCTTGATTACGACACCCAGCTCGGCAAGCTGGCGACCATCGGCACGCTTGTCAAAATCAAACCCTACCGGCAGTTCTTCGCCACGCTCGCTCACTTCCGGCTGAATGCTGACCCGGTTCTCCAGCCGCTGTCGAATCAGGTCCGGGCCCTTGTCGGCTACGGCGACATCAACCGCAAGGGCCTGAACATTTCCGGAGGGTTCAGCTACGACATCACGCAGGGCATCACGCAGAACAAGCTCGTGCAGGTCAGCTACAACGGCAGTTGCTGCGGCCTGGCATTCGAGTACCGGCGCCTGAGCCTGGGCACGGTGACCACGGGAAACCAGTTCCGCGTGGCCTTCGTCATCGCCAATATCGGCACGTTCGGAAATCTTCGCCGCCAGGAGAGAATCTTTTGACCGCTTCCTGAAGCATATTCATGAATTACGCAGAGCAGCAAAAGTACCTGAAGTATAGCCGAATCTGGGGAGGAGCACTCGCGGTCGCTCTGGTTGCACTCGCCGGAGCATGTTTAGACGCTGCTGGTACACCCTCTAGGTTGGTACTGGTCGAATTGGGGCTCGCGTTGCTCGCTCTTACAACCTCGTTGTACTACTCACCAGACTACCTTCAGCTAAGTGTGAACCCGGGGAAAAAAGCGCGTTGGGAGATTATGATCCGATGGCGAGTGATTGGAGCCGTCTTGGTCTTGGGTCTGCTCTCCGTCGCCAACCGGCGCAGCTTGGCATTGCTTGTTGTCACGATAGCGTGGCTTTCGGTGATCAATCTGCTGGCGCGAAAGGTTCGGTCCCGCGACTACGCTTGCGTGTACTTTTGGGCTGCCGATTTCATCCTCTTGGCCGTTTTCTTGCTCGCCGGGCTGTGCGGCCCGCTACTCGGCGTCGCTTTGCTAGCTGCGGCAGCCCATCTCTCCATCATCATATGCGAAAACCGGCCCCTCGCGTGGGCAGTCGCGGTGACTGTGTCGGGCTGGCTCTTGCTGCTGTTTGCCGGCATACGACCGGTTGCAGACCTGGAGTTTTCCCTGGCCGCGTCTGGCCTGTTCCTGGTGTCTGCTCTCGGAACCGGATTGCTCGTAAGCCGCGCGCAAGACCATAACGCGAAAAACACCCGGGCGGCACTGCTTGAACTCGTCGAATTCAAGGGGTATTCGACGGATCGGATTTGGCAGCTTTGGTCCACAAGCAACCAGGAATTGGCGAAAAACTGGCAAGCGGCCACGCTCGACGAAAGGGACGCGGAGCGAATGGCGGAATGGTATCGGCAGAACTCCGAACTTTATGTATTCGCGATCTCCGCCTACAACCTTGAATACAAGCGCATTCGCTCAAATCTCAAGGTCCTGCGGTTGGCACGCGGCTCCTGCCTGGACTATGGAGCCGGAAACGGCGAACTCATCCTCGAGTTGGCGCGCCGCGGTCATCCGGCCACCTACTTCGACGTCGAGGGCGAGAGCATGAAATTCGCGAGGCAAAGGGCACAGCAGCAGGGATTCACAGTCAAATTCTTGCATGGCAAGGATGACTTGATAAGAACAGCGCAAGAACGCGGCTTTGACACGGTATATTCACTCGACGTGCTCGAACATCTCCTCGACCTCCCTGGGGAGTTGAAGTTTCTGTCTTCCTTGCTCAATCCGGGCGGCCTGCTGATCTTCGACGTACCGGCAGGCTCCACGAAATCTCATCCCATGCATCTTAACCACCACCTGGACGTTTGCGCATTCCTAAAGGCCCAAGGTTTGGAAGAGAAGCGAACTCTGCTGCGCGAGTTGCCGATAGGAAAACAGGAAAAGTATATTTTCCAGCGTTCCCAATGACTGGGCACGAAAAATGACGGAAACCGAACTGGTATTTGCTTCCATCGAGGAAGTCGCGCCGCTCATTCGCAAGAAGAAAATTTCCCCCGTTGAACTGGCGGAGTTGATGCTCCGGCGGATCGAGCGGCTCAACCCCAAGCTCAACGCCTACATCAGCGTCACTGCCGACCTGGCGATGAAGCAGGCTCGCAAAGCCGAGGCGGAGATTTGCGCGCCGCGAAGCCGCGCCGGTTATCGCGGCCCGCTCCATGGAATTCCCGTCTCGCTCAAGGACAACATCTATACCGCGGGAATTCGCACCACTGCCGGGTCGAAGGTTCTCTTTGACTTCGTTCCCGAAGAAGACGCCAGCGTCGCCGTTCGATTGCGCGAGGCCGGCGCCGTTCTGCTCGGCAAGACGAACATGCACGAGTTTGCTTACGGCGTGACCAGCAACAATCCCCACTTCGGCCCGGTGCGCAATCCGTGGGACTTGCAGCGCATTCCCGGCGGATCGAGCGGTGGCTCCACTGCCGCTCTTGCCGCAGGGCTGTGTTACGCCTCGATCGGCACCGACACCGGCGGCTCGATCCGCATCCCCGCCGCGCTTTGCGGTGTAGTTGGCTTGAAACCCACGTTCGGCCGCGTCAGTTGCTATCGCGTCATCGCGCTTGCTCCGAGCCTGGACCACACGGGCCCGCTCGCTCGCAGCGTTTACGATGCCGCTGTCCTGCTGAACGCCATTGCCGGACGTGACCCGCTCGATCCAGCCACGGTGGCGAAGCCTGTGCCGGACCACACGCGGGATTTGAGGCACCCGCTCAAGAAGCTCCGGCTGGGATGGCCGAAGGAGTATTTCTGGCAAAAGCTGCACGAAGAAGTTCGCAAGCTTTGCGAAGCAGCAGCGCGCCACTACGAGAAGCTCGGCGCAAAGCTCGAGGAGGTTTCCCTGCCTCATGTCGCCGAGGGTGACGACCCCAGCACGGCGATCGCTCTCGCCGAAGCCCGGGCCTATCACGAAATCCAGGGCTGGTATCCGGCGCGCGCCGCGGATTACAGCGAGGAGTCACGCAAGCGCCTGGAGATGGGCGCCGATATCCGCGCCGTGGATTATCTTCGCGCGCTGGCATCGAGCAAGACCGAGCGCGCGGACTTCGACGCGGCGTTCGAGAAAGTGGACGCCGTGCTCGCGCCGACCGTGCCGTTCGCGGCGCCGCCGATTGGCGAAAAAGTGGCAAAGACATCCTATGGAGAAGAGCCGGTGCGCAGCGGCCTGCTTCGTCTGAATCGTCCGTCGAACTACACCGGCCTTCCGGCCATCTCCATCCCTTGCGGATTCACTTCGGGGAATTTGCCTGTCGGCCTCCAACTGATTGGCCGCGCCTTCGACGAAGCGCGCCTGCTGCAAATCGCGCGTGCCTACGAAAAAGCTCATGACTGGCACGATCGCCGGCCCCCGCTCGAGTGATCGCGTCCAGAACTGGTTGCAGCGCAAGGCTTTAGCCGGAAAATGTTTCACGTGAAACATTTTCGAGGCAAACCCAAGTAGCTCAGCGACTTACATTGTCGGACCTGCGCCGCTCGCTTTTATCAGCTTTCTCCCCAGCCAGTAACCCAGCGTGCCGGTGACCAGTCCGCCCAAGACGTCCGCAACATAGTGGTTCCGCACATACACCGTCGAGATGCACATGCACACGACAAACGGCAGGAAAACCCAGAACAGCCGCCTCTCGTGCCGCCACGCACCCCATAATGCCGCCATGGCCCCGGCCACATGCTGCGACGGAAACGCCGCCCCATGGACTCGCCCGCATTTTTCAATCCAATTGATGAGCGCCGTGAACGGCCCGCCGGCAATCTCTCCGTGCCACATCCCCGCCAGGGTGAACCAGGGGCTTTGCACCGGAAAGAAGATCGCGATGACGTATCCGAAGGCGTAGCCCACCGCCGAATAGGTCATCACCGCCCAGTAGCTCTGGAAATCGCGCCGGAAATACAGAATTCCTCCGAGGATCAGGAGGTAGAGGAAGTAGGTGAAATAGGCGAACTCCATGAACTCATTGAGCGCCGGGTGCGTGAAGCGTTCGAGCCAAAGAGTCGGGTTCACTCCGGTGAGCCAATGGTCGAAGGCGATCAGTTTCGCGTCGTACCAGCCTGGATAGATCAGATGCACGAGCTGGCCCATCTCTTCGAAGCAGAACAGGAAGAAAAGATGCGGATACCAGTGCCGCCAGAAATGCAGGTTTTTGGACGCCCCAGCCGGCCCGAGTTCTTCGGCGCGAAGCTCGGCTTTTGCGTAGCTCCCGCACAGCATGAGGATGAGCGCCGCCACAAAAATTTGTACGGAGAGAAGCGCGCCCGGATGCGCGAGGTTGCCGTGAAATGCGGCGATCAACACCGAGGACGCGGCCAGATAACCGAACGCCACCCATTCGAACGCGCCGCAGGCTTGCCACGCCGCGGCAAGTTCACGCGTGATCCACGCCGCAAGATTTTCGCGTTCTGCGGCACGCGCCAGTTCCGCCCGCTCGATTGCACCCCACGGAATCGCTGCTGCGGAATCGTCACGCTTGCCCCTTTGCGTCGCGCTCATGCCTTTCTCCTCGACTCTCCCGCCCAGTTCGCCAGCACACCTGCAGTGTAATGACTCATGCTGTTACATTCAGCCTGCGCCTCTCGGCAGCTCAACGGCGGATTGTTGTCCCAAGTCAGGACCGGCCACCCCGCGGCCCGGACAATGTGCTGAAGGACCGGCGAAGGATTCACGGCGACGGGATTTCCAACGCGCGCGAGCATCCATCGGTCGGCCGCGCTGTTTCCGTAAGCAAAGCTGCGGTTCAAGTCGAGCGCGTGCTTCTCTGCCAGCCGCTCGATTACACGCGCCTTTTCGGGGCCGCAAACCGCCTCGCCGTCCATCTCGCCCGTCCATCGCCCTTCCCGCTCTTCGAGCCGCGTTGCGCAGACGCCCATAAAACACGGCCACGCGCCCTGCTGCAAGCGGCTATGCAACTTTTTGGCCATGCTCTCGGCCAATGGCCGGAGGGTTCCGGTGACAAGGAAAATTCTGCGCGCTTGCGCCGCGTGCCACGCGATCCGCACGAGTCCCGCGGGAAAAAATTCCGGCGCAGCGGCTTCCGACAAAAAGTGTTCCGCGGACGCCGCAGGAATGTTTTTCCAATAGAGCTTGTTGCCGTGAGTTGCACGGAGGAATCGCTCTCCCTCTGCGCCGCCGCCTTCACCAAATGCGGCCGTTCCCAGAAATCGTCCGAACCAGCGCGCGAGCGACACCGGACTCCACTCACCGCGCTCGAAGAGGAATCGCAGGAACCTTCGCTCGAGCGACGGCCCCGGAAGCAGGGTTCCATCCAGATCGAAAAACGCTGCGGCAGATTTTTGCAGGGCGAGGTTCATGGGCTTACCGCCGGATTGGCGGCCGGCAAACGCCGCGATGCTCGTCCTTCATTTCCTGCGCGTGCCGCATAGGACTTCACGTAGCGCCAGCCCTCGATGAGCACCGGCAAGCCGCGCACGATGCAGAACGCCGCGGTGGTCCACGCGACAATGTGGGCGCCGACGCCCATCGAGGCCTGCGTGGAGGCGCTGAGGGTTCCCACCATCGCCACCGGCCCGCGCACGAGCGCCAGTTGCAGACCGAGGTAGCAGAAGCAGCCGCACTTCAGGGCCGCGTACGCGCCGCGGCTCCAGCGCGAGGCGACCAGCGCGCGGCCCCAACACGTTTGCGTCATGGAAGCGTGTCCCCAGCCGCTGCGGTCGGCGCGCGCCGCGAGGTTGCGGATGAAATCCGTCGCTATCCCGCGGGCGAAAAAAAGCACCGGCAGCCACAAGGACACCAGTCCCACGACGGCGAAGTAGGTGAAGTAAACATTCTCGGTGACGCGGTCGCCGAGGATGTCGAGTTGCGCGCCGAGCGGGGTCGCCAAGTTGCGCTTGCGCGCGATATAGCCGTCGAACGCGTCCAGAACAATCGCCGCCACGGTCAAGGCCACGGCGCTGAGGTTGGCCCACGGGTTTCGGCCGTAGAGACAGACAGCAGCGAAAGCCACGGCGATGCGAAAGAGCGTGATCAGGTTGGGCGTCAGTTTCATCGCCGGCCTCCGTGTGTGAGGCGCCGGATACAGGGTGGCACCTAGCCGAACAGAGGCACGGACTGTTCCATCGGCGCGTTCTCTGTAACTGATAGATTGTAAAGGAGTTAGGCTAGAACCAAGGAAATGTACTGTAGCTCGGCACGCCGGCTTTTGGCGGCATCTGCTGTGATTTGCTCGCACTTTGCTGATTCCCACGCGCTGCGCGTTTCGTCTAATGGAGTGCGCGGCTTCGTATCTAAGACGGGGACGCAGCTTTATGGCAGAATTGATGAGATTAACGGGAATGATTGTCGCGCTCGTGTAGTTCAGCACTGATAGAGCTGCGAATCCTGTTTCAAGGGGCTGCGACAGCGCGCCATCATGGTTGATGTGTCCATAGCCGGAGCTTTCCTTGCCGGACTTGTGTCATTTCTTTCGCCGTGCGTTTTGCCGCTGGTGCCGGGGTATCTCTCGATGCTTTCCGGGATCGGCGTCGAGCAGCTTCGTCGGGGCGAGCAGCCGCGCAGCAGCTTGCTTGCCTCTTCTCTGGCGTTTGTCGGCGGCTTTTCGGTGGTGTTCATCACCTTTGGGGCATCGGCGAGCGCGGTAGGCCAGTTTCTGGTGCGCAACCGCAACCTACTGGCGCCGATTGCGGGAGCGCTGATCGTATTGTTCGGGCTGCACCTGATCGGCCTCCTCGCGAAGATTTCGATTCGCGCCGGGCTGATTGTGGGAGCGATCCTTGCAGCAGGAGCCGGGCTGCTGTTTGCGCGTCCGGGACTCACCGGCGGAAGTTTCGGAGCGCTGCAGATTCTGGCTGTCTCGATGATTTTTTTTCTGGGCCCGGTGCTGACCCGCTGGCTGAACCGCGACGTTCATTTCCGGAATCTCGGCGGCCAGCCCGGCGCGTGGAGCGGGTTTTTGATGGGCTTTGCTTTTGCTTTTGGCTGGACTCCCTGCATCGGGCCGATTCTCGCCGCCGTTCTGGCCATTGCCGCCACCAGCGACACGATCGCCCGCGGAATTTTTCTTCTCGCCGTTTATTCCGCAGGACTGGCCATCCCGTTTGTCCTGACGGCACTGGGGCTGAGCCGCTTCCTGCGTTTTTACCAGCGCTTCCGAAAGTACCTTCACGCCGTCGAAGTATCGAGCGGCGTGCTGCTGCTGCTTGTCGGGGGATTGGTGTTTACGAATCGCCTGACCTGGCTTTCGGGCAAGCTGGGCTTTTTGAATGGCGTGGTGCTGTGGCTGGAAAAGGCGCTCACCAGCAAAACGTAGCATCAGCATTTGCCCGCGGATAAGATTTCCGCCGATTTACGTTCTATACTGTTTGGTGGGCGCGGTCACTTGTCGTGGGCCGTCCGCGGATGATGGGCGGGCCACCGAAATCTGACAAAGAGAAATAGCCTTGCGCGTTCGCGGTTCGAGCAGGAACGAGCGCCAGACGCTCTGTTAGTTTTGCCTGAATCAGCTTAGGGGTGCGACATGAAAAAGGTACTTCTGCTTCTTTTCACTGTGGGGATACTCATCGGGGCGGTGCTCTGGGCGGACCGCATGACGCGAATCAAGACTAGCGTGACGGCGAAAGGCGGCGGAACGGAGGCTCCGGCGGCCGCGGCCGCGCCGGACTTCACGGTGAAGGATCTCGACGATAAGGACGTGTCTCTCTCGCAATACAAAGGCAAAGTAGTGCTCCTGAATTTCTGGGCGACCTGGTGCGAGCCCTGCCGCGAGGAAATCCCCTGGCTTATCCAGTTCCAGAACAAGTACAGCGCGAAGGGATTCACTGTCCTGGGAATCGCCGTGGACGAAGAGGGAAAGAAGGTGGTACAGCCGTACGTCCTGAAGGAGCGCTTCGATGTCAACGGGACGCCTACGCCGATGAACTATCCCATCCTGATTGGCAACGACAGCATCGGCGACAAGTTCGGCGGGCTGATCGGCTATCCGACGAGCGTTCTGATTTCGCGCGACGGCCGCATCGTAAGAAAAATTACGGGCATCATCAACGAAGAGGAACTTTCCAAGACGATCGAGAAACTGCTCTAACTGACCGTCTGCTTTTGCCGCGAAACCTTGCAAGCTGCAAGATCGTATCTACAGTGGGGATCCATGTCCGGCCGAACCACGTTTGTGAAGCGCGGCGCGTCCCTGCGCGAGCCGGTGGGCGTCGCGCTGGAAACACTGCGGGCGCACAAGCTGCGCTCGTTTCTGATGCTCCTGGGCATCATCCTCTCGGTGTGTACGCTGATTGTGGTGGTGGCCTTGATCGAAGGAGCCAACCGCTACATCGCCGGGCGCGTGGCCAACATGGGATCGAACGTCTTTCTCCTTACGCGCTTCGGCATCATCACCGAGTTCGAAGAGTTCATCAAAGCCACCCGGCGGAACAAGAACATTACCTGGGAGGATTATCAAGCGCTACGCGAGGCGCTGAAACAGCCGAAGAATATCGGCGCGGAGACCCGCGACACCTGCCGGGTCCGCGCCGGCAACCATACCATCGAAGACGTGAGCCTTCGCGGCGTGACCGCGAGCATCGGCGACATGGACGTGGAAGAGCCCGCCTCGGGGCGCTATATCTCGGAATCAGACGAAGGGCATCGAACAACGGTGACGCTGGTCGGGTCCGAAATCGCCAGCCGGTTATTCCCCAACGTGGACCCCATCGGCCACAATCTGGAAATTGACGGGCGGCCGTTCGAGGTGATCGGCGTGGCCAAGCCTATTGGGACGGTTCTCGGCGAGTCGCAAGACAAGTTCGTGTACATCCCTCTCCAGACCATGCTGAAAATCTACGGGAGCAACCGCAGCTTGCACATCAACATCCAGGCGCGCGGCCCCGAGTGGATGATGCGCACGCAGGATGAAGCAAGGGTTTTGATGCGCGCGCGCCACCACCTGCGGCCGGGGGAAACCGACAACTTCGCCATCCTGGGAGCCGACGCCGTAATCGACCTGTTTCACCAGCTCACCGGCGCGATTGCCGCCGCGATGGTGGGGATCGTCTCCGTGTTCCTGGTGATCGGGGGCGTGGTCATCATGAACGTGATGCTCTCGAGCGTCACGGAACGGACGCGCGAGATCGGCATCCGCAAGTCGCTGGGCGCGCGGCGCAGCGACATCCTGATGCAGTTCCTGGTGGAGGCGGGAGTGATGGCCGCGCTGGGCGGCGCGATGGGGGTGTTCTTTGCCTATCTCATCACGCTGGTGGTGGGAGCCACCACGTCCGTGCCGATGGCCGTGCCGTTTTCTGCCGTGATGATCGCGCTGACAGTTTCGACAGCCGTGGGGATTTTTTTCGGTCTCTATCCGGCGCACAAAGCGTCGCGCCTGCATCCCATTGTGGCGCTGCGCATGGAGGTCTGAGGCCCAGCATGAAGATGCGCATACGTCTCGGCCTGGGCGAGAACACGCTGATGGCGCTGGACACGCTGCGGCAGAACAAGCTCCGCTCGCTGCTGACGGTGCTGGGGGTGGTCATCGGAGTGACCACGCTCATCCTGGTCGCTTCCATTCTGGTGGGCCTGGACCGCGACATCCGCGGGTTCCTCAGCGATTTCGGCACCGATACGCTCTGGATTTTCAAAATCAAGCAGGGCTTCACGGGGGAGTTGACGCAGGAAGAACGCATGCGCAAGCCGCTCAGCCTGGAAGACGCCCTGGCCATCGAAGAATCCTGCCCGTCGGTGCGCGCCGTGACCGTGGACGTTTTCCCGCGGTTTGTGGGACAACCGCTCATCAGCATCGCCCGCTACCGCAACAAGGAAGTCTCCGGGATTCAGTTCAGCGGCGCGCTCCCCGCGTCGGAGCAGGTGTATTCGTTGCGCATCGCGCGCGGCCGGTTTTTCAACGAGGCGGAAAACGCCCATCACGTGGATGTCGCGGTCATCGGGTACGACCTGTCCGAAGCGCTGTTTTCCGGAGACGACCCGGTGGGGAAAACAATTCTCGTGGACGGAGCGTCCTTTCAGGTAATCGGGGAAATGGAGCGGCACAAGGGCCAATTCTTCCGCGACCCGCAGGCGGACAAAAACGTTTTGGTTCCCTACGGGAGTTATCACAAGCACTATCCGCAGAACGACGAACATTTCATCGGCGCGCTTGTGTATCCGGGCAAAAAGGCGGCCGCCGAAGACGAAGTCCGCGGATTGCTGCGCCGCCGCCGCAACGTTCCTTTCGACAAGCCCGATAATTTCGACATCTCCAGCGCCGAGCAGGTGGCCAATGAGTTCCGCCAGATCACCGCTTCGGTGGCCATTTTGATTTCGGTGATCAGCTCCATCGGGCTGCTGGTCGGCGGCGTGGGCGTGATGAATATCATGCTGATGTCGGTGACGCAGCGCACCCGCGAAATCGGGGTGCGCAAAGCCATCGGCGCGCGCCAGCGCGACGTCATCTGGCAGTTCCTCACCGAAGCGATGACGCTCACCGGCGCCGGCGGCGTTATCGGCGTGCTCATCGGTTTCGGACTGAGCCTGCTGATTAATTTGCTGGTTCCCAAGCTGCCTTCGGCCGTTCCTCTCTGGGCCGTCCTGACCGGCGTGGCCGTTTCCATGAGCGTGGGCCTGTTCTTCGGCCTTTACCCCGCCATCAAAGCTGCGCGGCTGGATCCCGTGGAGGCCCTGCGCTATGAATGAAGCCTGGCCCCTATGTGGACGACAGGGACTTGCAATCCCTAATTTGATTAGCTACTATTGCTTAGCTAAGAGATGCCATGAAGACTGTAACCATTCACCAGGCCAAGACGAACCTCTCCAGGCTGATTGAGAAGGCCTGCGCCGGCGAGGAGATCATCATCGCGCGCGGGTCCGAGCCCGTTGCGCGCTTGGTTGCCCTGGCGGACAAGAACGGCCGCCGCCAGCCGGGGAGCCTGAAGGGCAAGCTGCACGTGGGCGCGGAATTCTTCGAGCCGCTGCCCGCCGCCGAACTCGACGCTTGGAAGTAAGCCCGTTGCATGCGCTTGCTCCTGGACACACACACCTTGCTGTGGTGGCTCGCCGATGATCTGGCTCTCTCTCTAGCAGCTCGCCGACTGATTGCCCACGCCAATAATGATGTGTTGGTGAGCGCCGTTTCTGCATGGGAAATTGCCACCAAGGTCCGGTTGGAGAAGCTCTCCGGCGCAGAAGATTTGGCGGAGGACTTTGCGGGCTTTCTCGCGCGGGAACGTTTTGAGGAATTAACCATTTCGGCTGAGCACGGCATCCGCGCGGGTCTCTTGCCAGGACCTCACAAAGACCCTTTCGATCGTATGCTGGTCGCGCAGAGCCAGGCCGAGAATCTGCCCATCGTCAGCAACGACGCCGTCTTCGATGCCTACAATGTCCGCAGGCTCTGGTAGCCGCGCACCGCAGTTTTTGCGTTTGCCAGAGCTACGTCATGGTTCTTCTCGTTGGGAGCGGATTGCAGCTGGATGCGCGAGTACTGTACTCTGAAGCTCATGATGGACGAACAGGACTTCCGGAGAAAGTGCGACGCGGCGTTCGAAGACTTGAAGCGGCGCCTGATTGCATCGGGCGATCAGCATGGTTTCGACGTGGAAGGCGAAAGCGGGAAGCTGGAAGTTCTTTTCGAGGAGCCGGAAGAGACGAAGTTTGTCATTTCGCCCAACGCACCGGTCCGCGAAATCTGGATCTCGGCGCTGGCCACGAGTTTCAAGCTGGCCTGGTCGGAAAAGGCCGGCGCGTTTGTGCTTCCCAAAACCGGTGAGACGTTGACGCAGGTGATGAGCCGGATCATTACGCAACAACTGGGCAGCCCGGTGACGGTTTGATGCTCAAACACGCTCCAGGAGCGATCCTGCTGGTGGCAGGGGCGGCGTGCGGCATGCTGCCGGCGGGAAATTCGCCGTCTTCCGCTGCCGGCCAGATTGGTGTGCCGCGCGCGAACACACTGGTGACGCCGTCCGCGTACGTTTCGCTCGAGCCCGTGCCGCGCAGCAGGACGTTTGAAATCGCCGTGGTGGTGAAGGTCCGCGAAGGCTTTCACATCAATGCGCACGAAGTCTCGGAACAGTATCTGATCCCCACGGAAATCAGCGCCGAACTCCCGGCAGGCTTCCGCCTGATGGGTATCGCCTATCCAAAGGGCACGCTCCGCAAGTTCGAATTCTCCGAGAGCAAGCTGAATGTCTATGAGGGCAGCGTGACGGTGCGAATGAAAGTGGAGGCGCTCGGCAGCGCCCCGCTGGGCCGGCAGAGTCTGCCGCTCAAAGTGCGCTACCAAGCGTGCAACGAGGAAGCCTGCTTCCCGCCTGTCAATCTTCCGGTCACGGCAGAATTGCAGGTCGCCGAGCGCGGCGCCGCCGCTCACGCTGTCCACGCAGAAATCTTTTCTCCCCGAAGCCGCTGACTCTCGAGAACGGACATTCCCCTTCAACAGAACGAATTTCCGGCAGGGGACCACTCTGGAACGTCTGGCGGTATTAGGTAAGGCTTCGCAAGAGGCCAGTATGGTATACTGAGCATCTGTGCGACGATCGCTCATTTTCGGGTTGGCGCTGAGCCTGGTAGGACTGGGGACCGGTCCGCTTTCGGCGTGTGCACTGCTCACTTCGCAACTAGCTGAATGCGCGACGCCACAGACTCAGCCGCAATGCGACCAGATGAACATGGACGAAAGCGGCACGCAACTCGTCGCAGCGCCGGATACGTCCTGCTGCTTGGTCTCTAAGGCACCCATCCCACAGTTGCAATCCAAGGCAGCTGATCTTTCGCCGGCGGCACCCGTCCCGGTTCTCGACCCCGCGGGTGACACTCTGCGCATCCAACGCTTACAGCCAGTCCTCATCGTAGAGGACCTCTCACCTCCGTCGGTTCAGTCCCTTCTCTGCACATTCCTGATCTAAAGCTGTCCTAATCGCCTCTCGTAATGCGCGCGTGTGTCTCTTCCTGTGCGCAGGATTGGCACAGCTCTTGGCGGAAGCCTCGGGGCGCAACACGGGCATCGGCCCCGAATCGGGAAAGGACAGTTTATGAAGTTCAGTTACGCTTTGATTTTTGCAAGTCTGCTATATCTGTCGGTTGCCAGGCTCACGCGGGCACAGGGGATCCCTTCGTCCAACCAGCCTGCAAAGCTCGCTGATCTTCTCGCGGAGGCCGAACGAAGCAATCCTCAGATCCAGGCCGCGCGGCATGGCTGGGATGCGGCGAAGCAGGTTCCCCCACAAGCCTCGACGTTGCCTGATCCGCAATTCGTTCTCCAGCATGTGAGCGTCGGCAGCCCAAGGCCATTCGCGGGATATACCAATAGCGATTTTGCTTACGTGGGCCTGGGCATTTCACAGGATCTTCCGTACCCAGGGAAGCTCCGCCTGCGAGGAGAGATTGCCAAGAAAGACGCCGCCGTGACGCAACAGAGATACGAATCCGTTCGCAGGACAATTCTGGCAGGCGTGAAGATGGCCTATTTCCAACTGGGCTATCTCGCGAAGCGGCAGACGATCCTGGAAGGAGATGGCCAGTTGCTCCAGCAGGTGGAGCAGGCTGCGGAGGCTCGCTATCGCAACGGAATAGGAAACCAGCAGGATGTCCTACAGGCGCAACTCGAACGCACCAAACTCCTGAGAGAAATCACGACGAACCAGCTCGAAGCCGGTAAGGTTCAAGCGGAAATCAAGCAGCTTCTCAACCGTCCGCAATCCTCTCCCGACATCGAGACCACCGAACTCTCGGAAACCGCCATTGCCTATAGCTATGACCAATTGCTGGCCGCAGCGCAAGTGAACAACCCCGACATCGCCGGCGCGCAAAAAATGGTCGAGAGGCAAGGGTTGCAGGTGGACCTCGCCAAGAAAGACTTCTATCCGGACTTCAACCTCCAATACCTGTGGCAGCGGACCGACCCCACGCAGTTTCGCGCCTACTACATGTTGACACTCGGAGTGCGCATTCCAATCTACCGTGGGCGACGCCAGCAGCCCGAAGTGGCTCAGGCCGAAGCAGATCAGAGCCGCGCGAAGAGCGAGCACGAAGTGCAGACCCAACAAATCGCTTTCCAGCTTCGACAGCAGTTCCTGAGCGCTGAGAAATCGGAAGAATTGCTCAAGATTTACCGCGAAGGACTAATTCCTCAGGCGCGGGCAGGGCTGCAAGCGGGTATGACCGCGTATCAATCGAACCGCCGAGATTTTCAAGCACTCCTGGCTTCGTTCCTCGACGTGCTGAAACTCGATGAAGAGTACTGGCAGACGCTTTCGGAACACGAAACGGCATTGGCTCAAATCGAAGGAGTAACGGGATTGTCGCTGCGCTGAGCAGCGCATCCAGGGAGCAAGACCATGAGGAACTATCGAAAGGCTTTCTTCTTTGCACTGGCCGGTAACATTGTATTCGCCGGCGCGCTGGCCGGAATTTGGTGGAGCGCCCGAAGGCCTGGAGTCACGCAACACCCGGCTACCCGCGCGTCGAATCCTGCGACACAGCCGATTCAGAGCAGCTCTCCCTCTACGGCATCGCCACCGAAAGACACTCCCCTTGTGCCTGTGCAGCTCTCGGCTGAACGATTGCAATCCATCGGCGTGAAGTTTGGAACGGTGGAACGGAAGCCGGTGCAGGACGAAATCCGGGCAACGGGAACTGTCGCCATCGACGAAACACGGCTTTCCTATGTTCAAACGCGGTTTTCGGGTTACATCCAGAAGGTTTTTGCCGATGCGACTTACAAATACGTTCATAAAGGGCAGCCGCTTTTCACGATCTATAGCCCGGAGCTCGCGGCCGCTGAGCGCGAGTACTTGGTCGCGAAGCAGAACGCCCAAGGTCTTTCGCAGAGCACCGTGCCGGGCGTTGCTGCGGGCATTGCCGCGCTGGTCGAGGCATCCACGGATCGCCTGAAGCGGTGGAACCTGCCGGAGCGCGAGATCGCGCGGCTTCAAACTTCCGGTCAAGTGCAGGAGGAACTTGAGATCGATTCACCGGTTTCAGGCTACATCACGGAACGGAATGTGCTCCCCAATCTGACCGTTCAGCCCGAGACCCGCTTGTACATCATCGCCGATCTTTCGACAGTCTGGGTGCTTGCCCAGGTATTCCAGAACGATCTTGGGCGCATAAAAGTAGGAGAACCAGCGGCCCTAACGGTCGATTCTTATGCGGGCAGGACACTCCGAGGACGAGTTGATTTCATTTACCCCGATGTGGACATGACAACGCGCACGGCACGCGTGCGGCTCGTTTTCTCGAATCCCAATCTCACGCTCACGCCCGGAATGTACGTAAACATTGTCTTGCAGATGCCGCTCGGGAAGCAGCTGGTCATCCCTGTGAGCGGGGTCTTGCAGTCAGGGGCGCGGCAGATTGTCTTCGTGGACCGAGGCGCGGGCTATCTGGAGCCTCGTGACGTACAACTGGGAGCTCAGGCAGGCAATCAATACATCGTTCTGAAAGGATTGAAGGCCGGCGAGCGCATCGTCACCTCTGCGAATTTCCTGGTGGATTCGGAAAGCCAACTACAAGCGGCCATCGGTTCGTTTGTCCCTCCGCCGCCCGGCGCCGGCGCGGCAGCAGCAATGAATGGCCCCGCAGCGGCGACGACAGCGCAAATCGAATTCTCGACCGAGCCGCCCACGGCGCGGAAAGGAACGAATCTATACCGGGTGAAACTTGCCGCTGCCGATGGTTCGGCCGTCACCGGCGCGCAAGTCAGCGTGCGCAGCTACATGCCTGCCATGCCACAGATGGGCATGGCCGCCATGAATGTCCTAACGCCTTTGAGTGAGAAGGGCGGCGGCATATACGAAGGGCAAGTGAATCTCGATAGTGGCGGCACGTGGCAACTTACCGTCACAGCGGTCAAGAACGGGGCCGTCCTGGCGACCAAGCAGCTCAGCGTGAATGCCGAAGGGGGAATGTAGCCATGATCTCCCGCATGATTGATTGGTGCGCGAGCAATCGATTCCTGGTGTTCACCGGCACTTTGCTCCTGGTCCTGGCGGGAATCTGGTCGCTCAGGAATATTCCGCTCGATGCGCTGCCGGACATCTCCGACGTACAGGTGATTGTGCATGTGCCGTGGGAAGGGGAACCGCCGAATATCATCGAAGACCAGGTCACCTATCCGATCGTCACCACCCTGCTCGCCGCCCCGCATGTAAAGGCCGTCCGGGCGCAGACCATGTTTGGCGATTCCTACATCTTCGTAGTTTTCGAAGATGGCACCGACCTCTATTGGGCTCGTTCGCGCGTTCTTGAATACATCCAGCAGCTCCAAGGGGTCTTGCCGAAAAACGTTTCACCGATGATCGGCCCCGACGCCACGGGAGCAGGCTGGGTTTATGAATACGCGGTCATTGACCGCTCGCACCAGCACAGTCTTGCCGATTTGCGCAGTCTTCAGGACTGGTATCTTCGCTACCAACTGGAGACCGTTCCGGGCGTTTCAGAAGTCGCCTCCATCGGAGGATTCGTCCGCCAATATCAGGTAAATCTGGACCCCAACAAACTTCGCGCCTACAACATCCCGCTTTCGACGGTGATCGACCGTGTCCGCGACAGCACGAACGAAGTCGGCGGTCGAGTGCTGGAAATGGGCGGCGCTCAATACATGATTCGCGGCCTAGGCTACCTCCGTTCGCTGCAAGATCTTGAAACCGTGCCCGTGGCTACGAAGAACGGCACGCCGGTTCTTGTCCGCGACCTGGGGACCGTCGCGTTCGGGCCCGATATCCGCCAGGGTGTCGCGGAGTGGAACGGCGAAGGGGAAACCGTCGGCGGAATCATTGTGATGCGTTACGGAATGAATGCGCTTAACGTGATCGACGGCGTTAAGAAAAAGCTTGCCGAAATCAAACCGTCGCTTCCTTCCGGCGTCGAAATTCTCTCCGGTTATGACCGGTCAGGATTGATTCAGGCATCCATCGAAACGCTGCAACGCGATCTCCTCGAGGAAGCCATCATCGTCAGCTTCGTGACCATTGCATTCTTATTTCATTTCCGCTCGGCGCTGATCCCGATTCTGACTCTGCCCATCGCGGTTGTGGCGTCCTTCATACCGATGTATTTCCTGCACGTCAGTTCCAACATCATGTCCCTCGGCGGGCTGGCGCTGGCCATAGGAGTGCTGATCGACGCAGCCATTGTGATGGTGGAGAACGGCTATCGCCACTTATCGGAACACCTTGCCGCAACAGGAGCATCGGGGGCCAAGCTGACAGAGAAGGAAAGGCGGCGCATTCTGATGGGTGCGGCGAAACAGGTTGGCCCGGCCATCTTTTTTTCGTTGCTCGTTATCCTCGTGTCGTTCCTGCCGGTATTCCTTCTGGAAGCCCAAGAAGGGCGCATGTTTCGTCCCCTGGCATGGACGAAGACTCTCTCCGTGGCGTTCTCTTCGATCCTTGCCATCACGCTGGTTCCGGTCCTGATGGTGATTTTCATTCGCGGCCATCTCCGACCTGAATCCGAAAATCCATTTTCGCGATGGACACAAGCCTTGTATTTACCCGTTCTGCGTTTCTGTCTCCGCCACCGGAAAACCACGCTTCTCCTCAATCTGATTTTCCTGGTCGTCACACTACCGCTGGCATGGCGCATGGGCAGCCAGTTCATGCCACCGCTCTACGAAGGTTCCTCGCTGTACATGCCGACCGCTCTTCCCGGGATCTCGATCACCCAGGCCTCGACGTTGCTCCAAGAACAGGACCGCATCATCAAGTCTTTCCCTGAAGTCGAGAGCGTCTTCGGCGCCGTGGGGCGTTCCGACAGCCCCACGGACAACGCCCCGCTCGACATGTATGACACGACGATCATGCTCAAGCCGCGCGAGCAGTGGCGCGCCGGCATGACCTACGAAAGGCTCATTCGCGAGATGGACGAGAAGCTGCAATTCCCCGGTCTAACGAATACCTGGACGATGCCGGTGCAAAACCGGCTTGATATGGAACTCACTGGCATCAAGACACCCGTGGGACTCAAGATCCAAGGTCCGAATATCGAGGGGATCCAGCGAGCGGGCGCTCAGTTGCAACAGGTTCTTGGCGGGATTCCGGAACTCCGTTCCATTTTTGCCGAACGCGTGGCTGAAGGTTTTTACATAAACGTCGAAGTCAACCGCCCGGAAGCAGCACGTTATGGACTTACCGTAGCCGATGTCCAGCGCGCCGTGACTTCGGGCATCGGTGGCGAAAACGTCGCGGAAAACATCGAAGGCCGCGAGCGTTATCCCATCAACGTGCGCTACAGCCGGGACTTCCGGGATGACATCGCGCAACTGCAGCGGGTTGTTATCGCCACGCCCGCCGGAGCGCAGATTCCCATTTCGGAAGTTGCCAAGGTCTACTTCTCTCGTGGGCCAGCTATGATCCGCGATGAAGACGGTTTGCTCACGGGCTATGTCTATCTTGACCTTGCGACGAAGGACTACGGTGGCTTCGTTGCCAAGGCTAACCGACTCCTTAACGAAAAATTACGCCTTCCCGCGGGGTACGGTTACAAGTGGTCCGGCGAGTACGAATTCGAAGTGCGCGCCAAGGAAAGATTGAAGTTCATCGTGCCGATCGTATTTTTTGTGATCTTCTTGCTGCTCTATATGGTCTTCCACTCAGTCACGGAAGCCGCTGTCCTCATTTTCCCCACGTTTTATGCGATGACGGGCGGCCTGATTCTCCAGTATTGGCTTGGCTACAACTTCAGCGTGGCGGTCTGGGTGGGCTACATCGCACTGTTTGGAATTGCCGTCGAGACCGGCGTCGTCATGGTGGTCTATCTCCATGAGTCGCTCGACAAGAGGATTGCCTCGGGCATCCCCCTGAAACACGAAGATATCGAAGCGGCCGCGATCGAGGGCGCCGTGCAGCGTCTGCGTCCGAAGCTCATGACCGTGACGGCAGTCCTGGCCAGCCTGATCCCGATCCTGTGGGAAAGCGGAATCGGTTCGGATGTCATGAAGCCCATCGCTGCGCCCATCGTCGGCGGGATGATCACGTCAACAATCCACGTCCTGATTTTGGTTCCGGTCTTCTTCGCGGTGATGAAGGAGCGAGCGCTTCGGGCTGGCACCCTAAGCATCAAGACAGACGCGGAATAACGCTGAAATCAAAAAGGGACGGACTGTAAATGAGTGCGCTGACAAGTGCAGTCTCCCTTCGCTGTCCATAAGTCCGTTCTGGGAAGTCTCGAGGTCCTCGACGGCTGTTCTACAATTAACAGTCCAATGCTCTTCTGTCACGCGATGGAAGGAAATTCTGGCTGAGAGGGGGGGATTCGAACTCCCGGTAGGAGTTTTAGCCCCTACAACGGTTTAGCAAATTGCCCGGTTCCATCGCCTGGTGTTCGCCATGAATAGTTTACGTGGGTCCCTCAACGGAAGGTCCTTGGCCCGGAATCGAGGCGCGCTTTATCCAGGGACACCGACTTGCTTGTTTTCGAGCGCCTTCCGCAATTCTCGAACAATTTCACCAGCCGTGTAGAAAGAGGTCCAGGG
>DASWCG010000032.1:0-1784 GCA_036390175.1 Candidatus Acidiferrales bacterium
TGGAAGAAGGCGTGACGCCAACGGAAGTGGTGCGCGCTGTCCCAGAAGATGATTCGGACACGACCGAGGAAGAGGTTGCGCCGGCACCTGAAACGCAAAAGGGACCCGGCCTGGGTCCCCGCCCGCTTTCTCCGGAAGACCCCATCTTTCACCGAGCGCTTGACCTGTTGAAGGCCCCCATGAAAAAGGCTGCTTAGTTTTCCGTGGTCCTGCGGCCTGACTCGATTCAACCAAGCCTGCATCGCTTTCGAATCAAAGTAAACTGTTCCACCCGTCCCGCGCTTCTGGGAATTTGTTTCCTGCTCGCGGTTTTTTCCGGCGGTTGCAAGAAGAAGGAATTGAACCGGCTCACGCCTGCGCAAGTTCATCAAATCACGCGCGATCTGGCGACTGCTGCTTCTTCAGCGGTGACTGCCGAGACTTCCATTAAACTCCGCCAAGGCGCTTCCAGCCAGCAATCCGGAAGTGCGGATTACCTGCGCATCGTGTTGAAGAATGATTCCTCGGCGGACGCGAACCGTGCGGCAGTCGCAAAGCTTCTTCAGAGTCTAAACGCCGTCGCGACCCGGAATCATCTGACGCAGGATCCTCCGATGCAAACCGGGGATCTCCTTGAATTTAAGTGTCGATATGCAGGCGTGCCGGCGGTCGGAATCGAAATCGTGGCGCGCCCGACGCCTGGCTCGGATGTAGCGGCAAACGCGCGGCTCGCGATCATTATTGACGATCTCGGCAGCGACCGCGCGGCTGCCGAAGCCGTCTTCGCTCTCGGTTATCCGCTCACGATTTCCGTTTTGCCCAATCACGAACACTCCCTGGACATCGCCAAGGAAGCCGAGCGCCGTGGGTTCCAGGTCATGCTTCACCTGCCGATGCAATCGGTCGCGAACGAAACGCCTGAAGCGCATGAACTGCGCCCGGGTATGCCCGCGCCCCAAGTTGCGGCGATGGTCGATCAATTCCTGCAAAATGTTCCGGACGCCGCTGGGGTCAACAATCATCAAGGATCGCAGGCGACTGCCGACGCCGCGCTGATGGACGAACTGATGCCCGTCTTGCGCGACCGTCACCTCTTCTACGTGGACAGCCGCACAACTGCCGCTACCGTGGCTTACGATACGGCACAGGACTTTGGAGTTCGCTCCGCCTTCCGAAACGTACCTTTCCTGGACGACGTGGCCGAAGTGGCCGCGATCCGCAAACAGCTCGAATTGGCGCTGCGCGGCGCCCGCGAAAAAGGCGAGGCCGTGGCAATCGGTCATCCTCATCCCGTGACGCTCCAGGCTCTGCGCGAAGTTCTGCCGCAAGCACAAGAGCAAGGCGTCCACCTGGTACACGCCTCGGAACTCGTGCACTAATTAGCTTGGTTTCCTTGCGTCCGTGCAGGGTCTGTTTTCTTCGCCGGGAAAAGCAGATGAATTGCAACAGCAAGAATCCCCATGGTCAGAAAGCTGAAGACGCTGCCTTCGGGGCCAACCGTACCGCCCGTGAGCCAAGCCTTGCCGTTCAGAGATGCATTTGAGAGGTGTCCTTGGAAGACGATGCCGCTGTTCGGCACCGAGTAAAGGAATGTCTCGCCGAAATCAAAACTGGCGTGCCACCCGACCACCAGCCAGAGACTTCCGGTGCGCCGCAAGGTAAAGGCGAAAATGAGTCCGATCGCCACAACCCCAACTGCCCCCACCGGGCCTTCGCCGGGATTCCCTAAATGAACGGCCCCGAACGAGCACGAAAGCACAATAGCAGCGGGCCAGAAACCGATGCTGTCCGCGAGTGTGTATTGC
>DASWCG010000033.1:0-1987 GCA_036390175.1 Candidatus Acidiferrales bacterium
GCGAGGAGAGTGAGCAGATGTAGCATCGCGGAGGCAGGAGCGATTCGGCGCGCTTCCGCAGGAGAGACAGACGCCACTCAAATCGCGGCGTCTTGCGCGCCGGATGGAACGGCTCGACAAAAAACTGCCAGATTTCCGGCAGGGTTTCGAGGGCGCGGCGGCCCAAAGAATCGGTGTTCACCGGCACGCGGCGCCATCCAATGACGCGCAGCCGCTCGGTATCTGCGGCGACTTCGATGGCCGCCCGTGCTTCCTCAACCACCGCGGCAGGCAGAAAGGCAAACCCGACCGCAAACACTTCAGCCAGCTCAATTCCCTGCTCTTGGGCTCGGGCGCGGAAAAAAGGCTGGGGGAGCGAAGTCAGCAGCCCCGCGCCATCGCCGCTGGCTCCGTCCGCGTCGACTCCGCCGCGGTGCGTGAGCCGCTCCAAAGCAGTCAACGCAAACCGGATGATGTCATAGCTGGGCGCGGCACCGAGGCGGGCAATGAAGCCTGTACCGCATGCGTCGTGATCTGGGTGACCCCAATTGGGGCGGCGACTCCCCGGCGACCGGGGCCGCTCATCCTTGTGACCGCTTTGGCCTCGACCGCGCCAGTGGTACATACCAGTTTATTAAACGGCTGGGACCTGGATGTACAACGCAGAATTTTGATTCTCTGAATTGATTTTTTGATGAGTGAGCCCGAAGGCTACGAATTCTCAGAACTTGGTCACTTCGGAGAAATGGAAATCACGAATTTTCATGGCCGGCACCACCATCTCAAAGGCTTCTTCGCCGGTTGCGCGAACTGCAGGGCCCAGCGACTCAACATTTTTCAGCATTTCGATGAGCGACTGGTTGAAGCGGAAGTTCCGCACTGCTGTTGTAAGACGCCATTTTCAACAAGAAACAAACCGTCGCGGGTCATCCCTGTCATCACCTTTTCGTAGGGGTCCACTTCTCGAATGTACCAAAGGCGGGTCACCAGTAACCCGCCTTTGGTGGAGGCGATCATTTTCTCGACCGAGGAATCTCCGCCGGCGAAGACGAGATTCATCGGCGCTTCCCCATATTCGTTCGGCAGCGCGAAACCGTGCCCCGTGGGCTCTTTGCGAGCGGCTTTGGCGGCCGCGCGCGAATACACCAGGTTCCTGGGAATGCCACGATCCACCAACAGAACCCGCTGCCGCGGCAATCCTTCCCCATCGAAGGGCGCGCCCTGTTGCAGCGGGTGAGAGACGTCGTCGGTAATGCTGATGTTCTTTCCGAAAAGCTGCTTCCCCATGCGTTCATTCAGGCAGGAGCGCTTGTCTTCCAGGGCAGTCGCGGCAAAATCGTAAAAAAGAAAGCCCACCAGATCGAGCGCTGCCGCTGGTTCGAGGATCACCGTGTAACGCCCAGGCGCCAACTCGCGCGCGTTCACGGCCCGATGCGCCTTTTCGCTCGCTCGCGCGGCGAGTTTCTGTGGATCGAACGCACGCACATCCGCGGAGTTCGCTTTGGCCCAGCTTGCGGCAGAGTCTTTCTGCATCGTGATGGAGAATTGTGAGTGCGTTTCGCGATACGCGGCGAAAAGCCCGCGTGAATTACCCAATGCGGTTTGGCCCTGTCCGCTCGAAAAAATCCCCGCGGCGACCTGGCCTTTCTTGACGGCCAGGTCACAGGCACGGCGGACCGCGCGGGCTCGATCTTCTGCGGTGAGGGCAGCAGTCCGCCCAATGAACCGGCGCACGTCGCGATAGCGCTGCTTTCCCGGCATGGGCAAGAGACGCGGATTCTTGGGCTGGCTACGTGCGAGCGAAAGAGACGTTTCGATGGTTGAACGAATTGAATCCTCATCAGGGCGATTGGTGGTGGCGCGTGCAGTGCGTCCGTCAACGACGGTGCGAACCGAAATCGTCAGCCCATGTTCCGCGACATTCTGGTGAATGCCATTGTTGGCAAAACGCGTCAAGGCGTCCGCAACTTCGTCAACATGGACTTCCGTTTCCTCTGCTTCCGTGGAT
>DASWCG010000034.1:0-13542 GCA_036390175.1 Candidatus Acidiferrales bacterium
GGCCCCAGCGATCTCTCACGCGAAATCCGTTGGCCGAAGCGGGTGAGCACACCCGGCGATGCGGTCCGCTTCATTGACGCCGTTGGTTTCTGCTTGCTCTTTCCCGTCAAGAATGTTGCGCTGCCTTCGCTCTATTACGCCACGGCGCGGCGCATCCCGATTACCTGGGACAAATACGCCATAAGACTCTGGGAATGGAAAGATAATTTTCCGCGGCAACGCCGGGCGTACTACGCAAAATACTTCAAGGGCCGCGGCACGTTCATCTCACTGAAATTCCTGCCGCATTTTCTGGCCATGCGCGACGCCGCAGCGGCGCCGGAGGACTACGAGCGGTTCTATGCCGCTGGACGAATCACGCACGATGCCCACTCTATTTGGAAATCGTTGGCAGAGCTTGGACCGCTCGCCACACTGGAACTGCGCCACGCCTGCAAAATGGACAGCAAAGCCGGAAACGTGCGCTTCAAGAAAGCCATGAATGAATTGCAATGCCTTCTGATCGTCACGCACTTCGGCGCCGAACAGGAAACCGCGGCGTGGGCTTCGGGCCGCTTCGAATTGACCGCGCGCGCATTCCCGAAGCAAGCCGAGCAGGCGCGCGGCATCGCGACGGAATCCGCCCGCGCTGCACTTGTCCGCAAGTATCTGGAGTGGCATCCCCACGCCCCAGCGATGACACTTGCTCGCCTCTTCGGCTGGTCAAAGACCGACGCTGTCGCGGCCAGGGCGGCCGCCGCGGGATAGCATTTGCCCTCCCGCTGAGGGCGATAACAACAATCGCAAGCGGCTCACGCTTCCATTCAGTGTAGTATCCTCTGGCAGGGGGAACCCCTTGAAGCTGATTCTGGCGTCCGCATCTCCGCGCCGCGCGCAGGTTCTGCGCGATGCTGGACTCACGTTTCAAGTGATTTCTTCCGCGGTGGATGAGACCCCGCTTCCCGGCGAACCGCCGCAAGAGCTGGTCCGGCGGCTTGCCGAGAGCAAAGCGCAACTGGTCACGCAGCGCACCGTCGGCCCCGCACTGATCATTGCCGCGGATACGGCCGTCGCCGTGGACAGCCGCGCCCTGGGCAAACCTCGTTCCGCCGACGAAGCGCGCGAGATGTTGCGGGCACTCTCCGGACGGACGCATAGTGTCCACACCGGCCTCGCCGTGATTCGCCTTCCCGATGAAGTCACGCGGCTGGAACTGGAAACCACGCAGGTCACCTTCGCTCCTCTTTCCGATGAAGACATCGCCGGGTACATCGCGACGGGTGAGCCGTTTGACAAAGCGGGGGCCTACGCGATTCAGGGCTGCGGCGGGCGGTTTGTCACGCGCGTGGAGGGCTGCCATTTCAATGTGGTGGGATTGCCGCTACCGCGGCTGCTTCGCATCCTGCGGGAACTAGGCTGGCGGGAAGCGTAGCGCAGGCTCAGCCTGTGCTGCTGCGCGAAAAAGCAAGGGCGGCCACAAGGGCCGCCCAGACTCGTCCGGCGCACGATGAATCGCCCGCGCGGAGTTATTTCTTTTCTTGTGGCGGATTGCTGGCAGGCGGCTGACTCGCCGGCGGTGGGGGCTGCGACGATCCGCCCGACATGCCGTCCTTGAAGCTGCGTATGCCTTCGCCCAGTCCGCGCATGACTTCAGGAATTCGGCGCCCGCCGAAGAAAATCAAAACAATCGCCAGGACAATCAGCCAATGAAAGATACTGAACTCACCCATCGAAATCCTCCACGCGCCCTATTGAAAACTGCTCCCACGGTACTCCAAGAAGCCTTGCGCGGCAAGTCCGCGGCCGTTTGAGCTCATAGGATAGCACGTTCATCGCCGACGCGGCGAGTTACGCGCTCGCGGTCCAGGTATTCAAGCAAGGGAATCGCGTATTTCCGGGTAACGCCGGCTAAATCCTTGAAAGTGCCTATGGGCAAGCGGCTGCCCTGGGCCTTCTTGTATCCCTCCAACATGCCGCGCAGGGCGTCGAGCGCGGCGCGGTGAAAGACCAAACCTTCCGTCACCTTGACCAACTTCTGCTCGCGCAGAAGCATTTGCAACAGTTTCTGTGCGCGTCCCTTTTCGACCGGCAATTTGGCCAGCACCTCTTCGAGCGAGGGAACCTTCAACCCCGCAGCGGAAAATGCCGCCTCAATCTGCTCCTTGGCGCGCGCCTCTTCCGGGAGCAGGGTGATTTCCTGGCCGGCTCGTTTGACCATTTCCCCCGAAACGACAAGTTTCTTCTCCGCCGCCAGAGCTTCCAGAGCGGCGCGGAAGACTTCGTCGCGTACGCGTGGCGCCGTGTGGACACGCAAATCCTCACGCGCGATGCCCGGGGCCAGCGGATTGGCCTTATGAAAGCGGTCTACTTCCGCGGCGAGGCCGGTCTTTAGCGCCGCGAAGCGAGACGCCAGAACGAGCACGAGCGGTTGCTCGCTCGCCGCGCGGACCTTCCCTACGTTGGCGAGCGAATCCGCCTCGCGGCGAATCTCTTCCTCGAGCCAGCCCGTGCGCGATACCAGTTCGCGCAGCCCGGCTCCCTGCGGCGCGAGCTCCACGAGAGCCTGAAGAATCTCGCCGCGGCGGCCATGCTCGAGGGTTTGCAAGAAAGCTGCAACATGCGTATCGCGCCGCGTGTGCCTGGACGCCAGAGCATCGAGCACGGTTCCACCGGCAATGGTAATAACCGGCGAAAATTGCCGCAAAATAAAGCGGTCGCCCGGCAAGACCAGCTGCGGGTCTTGCAGCTTTAACTGGACGAGCGCCGCTTGCTCGGGGAGCAACTCGGCGCGATCGAGCAGGATCACCTCCGCAATGGTTTCGGCGGTGCCCTGATGGAAATGGACCCCCGCGCGGTTCTTCATCTTCCGCGCCGAGGCCAGCAGGTGTAGGCGAGCATCGAGCCGCCGCGTTGGCTCAAAGCGCCCCGGCGCCATCAGCATCATCCCGCGCTCTACATCGGCCAGCTCGATTGCCGCGAGATTTACGGCGGTGCGTTGCCCGGCAACAGCGCGCTCGACCGCGTGTCCTCCGGACTGCACGCCGCGAACGCGCAGCCTCCGCCGCGCCGGGAACAACTCCACCTCGTCTTCACGGCCCACGGTGCCGGACACCAGAGTTCCGGTAACCACCGTGCCGAACCCCTTGATGGCAAACGCGCGGTCAATGGGAAGACGAAAATACCGCGCGGCATCCTTCCCGGGTACCTCCGCGGCCACGCGCAACAGTTCTTGTTTCAATTGCGCGATGCCGGCGCCTGTGCGCGCGCTGACCGGCACGATCGGCGCATTTCCAAGAAACGACCCGCGCAGGAACTCTTCGGTTTCCAAACGAACCAAGCCGGCCACGTCCGGTTCGACCAGATCTGTTTTTGTAAGCGCCACAACGCCGCGGGAAACTCCGAGCAACCGGCAAATGTCGAAATGTTCGCGGGTTTGAGGCTTGATGGATTCGTCCGCGGCAATGACGAACAGCACGAGGTCTATCCCGCCCGCTCCCGCCAGCATGTTGCGCACGAAGCGTTCGTGTCCGGGGACGTCAACAAGACCGATTCGAACACCATTTTCTTCCAGGAATGCAAACCCCAGGTCAATGGTGATCCCGCGTCTCTTTTCTTCTTCGAGGCGGTCCGGGTGCGTGCCGGTCAGGGCTTCGACCAAAGCGGACTTGCCGTGGTCAATATGCCCGGCTGTTCCGACGATGACGTTCTTGACGGGATCAGGCATGGGCAGCCCAGCGTGCACGGTTTTCGAACATTCCTGGCGTGTTCCCCACGGCTCGATGCTAGCGAACCACCGGGGGAGCGTCAAATGGAAGTGAAGCTAAAAGGATTCTATTTCGTGCAGAATGGCTTCCGCTGCGGCTCTCGGGTCAGGCGCTGCTGTGATGGGCCGGCCAACCACGATGTAATCGGCGCCGGCCCGTATGGCCTCCGCGGGGGTGGCAATGCGGAGTTGGTCGTCCTCCCGGCTGCTCTTGGACACACCCAGAGGTCCTTTGGGGCGAACCCCTGGATTTACAATGATGAAGTCCTTACCGAAAGCCTTCCGAACCCTTCGCGAATCAAGAGCCGAGGCTACCACCCCATCCAAACCCGACTCTTTAGCCAATTTGGCGAGTTTCAAGACCGCCTCCCCCGGAGGCCCCGGTATCCCTACGCGGCGAAGGGCAGGCCCGTCCATGCTGGTCAGGGCCGTAACAGCGATGAGCTTCGGAACGGGGGTGGCCGCGGCCTTGTGGCTAGCTAAGGCTTCCGCGGCGGCCTGCATCATGGCTGTGCCCCCAAGGGCATGGACATTGATGAGCCGGATGCCCGGAAGGTGCAGAGCGGCGGCAACAGCTCCGGCGACGGTGTAAGGGATATCATGGAATTTCAGGTCGAGGAAGATTCCCGCGCCCAGCTCCGCTACCCTTCGGACACTCTCGGGACCCGCTGCGGTAAATAACCGGCTTCCTATCTTGAACATACAGCCGACACGGGACAGGCTGCGGGCTAAATCGAGGGCGGAATTGAGAGATTCAAAATCGAGAGCTACGATCAGGCGGTCTCTTGGAGAAGAGCTCAACGGCGCTCAGGAACCTCTATTAGCTCAAACTGAACCCACGCAACGCCCCGGCGATCAATTCCAAGCTTCCGGGCCGAGCCGAGGGAAAGATCCATTTCGCGGCCGTTTTGGTATGGGCCGCGGTCATTGATTCGGACAAGCTGGTGACGTCCGGTCCTAGTGTCGACAATACGAACCAGGGAGCCAAATGGCAGGGACGGGTGTGCCGCGGTGAAGGCTTCGCTGTCATAGATCTCGCCATTGGCGGTCTTTCGGCCTTCGAAGCCGGGTCCATACCAGCTTGCCAGACCCATCCAAACCTTCAAGGGCTTTATGGGCTGGCTCGAATGTGCCACGAGGGGAGCCTCAAGCCCAGGGGCTATGAGAAACATGAGAAGCAACCATCGAGTGGCCGCCCAAATCATGAAGAGTTTAGATCGCATAGTGTGCTCTTTTTGCAACTATCATCCAAAAAATCATACCACGGCCTGTCCCCAAGGTCAAGTACTTTCTTTAAGAAAAGATCCTCGTATGTCGCTGATATTGAAACACTTAATCTCTTTCGCCAGGTCTTCGAGCCTATCGAGGATCCTCCAACTGGCCTTCGGGTCAGCAAAGCTGGCCGTGCCTACCTGTACCGCAGCGGCCCCCACGACCAGGTATTCGAGCACGTCTTCGGCGGTTTCTATGCCGCCCAGCGCGACGACTGGTACCCTTACTGCCTTTGCAGCCTCTCGGACAAGCCGGAGGGTAATGGGTTTGATCGCCGGCCCGGAAAGCCCCCCTGTTTGGTTCCCCAGGCGGGATTGCCGGCTCCGGAAGTCCACGCTCATTGCCGGGTAGGTATTGGCGACCGTCAGGGCAGAGGCGCCGGCTTGCTCCGCTGTCCGCGCGACTAAGCCAATATCGGCGACCAGCGGGGAGAGTTTGACCCAGAGAGGACGGCGGACCGCCGCCTCCCGAGCGGCAGACACTACGTCGGCAACCAGCGCAGGGTCGTTGCCGAACTGTACCCCCCCCTTCTTAGTATTCGGGCAGGAGATGTTCAGCTCATAGGCCGCAAGACCCTCGGCATCTTCAAGGACGCGGATGACTTCACTGTAGTCCTCCACTGTGTAGCCAAAGACATTTGCGACAATGGCGGTCTGAAACTGTCGCAGAGCCGGCAGCTTTTCGGCGACGAATGCGCGGACGCCGATGTTCTGCAGGCCGACGGCGTTCAGCATCCCGCTTGGGGTTTCACAAAGACGGGGAACAGGCGCGCCCTCCATGGGTTCGCGCGAAAGTCCCTTTACGACGATTCCGCCGAGACGATTCAGGTCTCCGAGGTGGGCGAATTCGATTCCGTAACCGAAGGTACCGCTGGCAGCAAGGACGGGATTCTGGAGGCGCAGGGCGCCGATTTTTACGCTCAGGTCAACCGCACCCGTAATGTTCACTAGCAACAGTGTAGCACGAAGCCCTCCAGGAGCAAGCTGATCTCGACCTCCGCACAAGGCGAAGCGCTGCGTTAGAACGCATCGAGGCAATGTGTTACGATTACGGGCCGATGCGCATCCTCGAAAAAGCCCAGATCATGTCGGCCGCGGAGATTGACCGCACGCTGCAGCGGCTGGCGCACGAGATCGTCGAGCGCAATGGCGGCACGAAAGATCTCGTGCTAATTGGAATCCGCAGGCGCGGAGTCCCTCTGGCGCAGCGCATCGCGAAAGGGATACGCGGGATAGACGGGTCCGAAGTCGCTGTCGGGACGCTGGACATCACTCTTTACCGCGACGATCTCTCCAAAGTCGCCCCGCAGGCCGTTCTTCAGGCTTCGGACATTCCCTTTGGCGTGGACGACATGAACCTGGTGCTGGTGGACGACGTGCTCTACACCGGCCGTACCGTTCGCGCCGCGATGAACGGCCTGTTTGATCTGGGGCGCCCGCGGCGCGTGCAGCTTTGCGTGCTGGTGGACCGCGGGCATCGCGAGATGCCCATCGAGGCCCAATTTATTGGGCGCACGGTGCAGACCTCTGACACGGAGATTATTGAAGTGCGCTTGACCGAGGTGGACAACGAGGAGCGCGTCATGCTCGTTGACCGCGTCTCGTAAAATCTAGCCAAGGAACGCTGTGTCCCATCGCTTTCGGCACTTTCTCGCGCTCGAGCCGCTCACGGCGGAGCAAATCACTTTTCTTCTCGACCAGAGCAAGCCCTTTCAGGAGATCCAGCGCCATCCCTTGAAAAAGCTGGCCACGCTGCGCGGGAAGACGGTGGCGCTGGCGTTTTTCGAGAACTCGACGCGCACGCGGATCAGTTTTGGCACCGCCGCCGCACGGCTCGGCGCGGACACGATGAACCTTCAGGCGGAGGCTTCCAGCCTGAAAAAGGGCGAGTCGCTTCTGGACACGGTACACACGCTGAGCGCGATGAAGCCCGACTGTCTGGTGGTGCGGCATAGCGCGTCGGGCGCGCCGGAATTCGTGGCCCGCCACCTGGATATCCCGGTCATCAACGCGGGGGACGGCACACACGAGCATCCCTCCCAAGGGTTGCTCGATGCGCTGACTATCCGCGACCGTCTCGGCACGATTCAAAACCTGAACATCACCATCCTGGGCGACATCCTGCACAGCCGCGTGGCCCGCTCGAATATTCACCTGTTGGGGAAATTCGGCTGCCGGTTCACGCTCTGTGGCCCGCCCATGTGGGTTCCGCGCGAACTGGAATCCATCGGACCACAAGGAACGCGGATTCGCCGCGCAGCGCGCGTCGAGGAAGCGCTCGAAGGCGCCGACGTCGTGCATCTGCTGCGCGTCCAGCAGGAACGGCTCTACGAACCGCCGCTCTCCCTCGACGATTACATTCTTCTTTACCAAGTCACGCCGGCGCGCCTGAAACTGGCCAAACCCGGCGCACTGGTGCTGCATCCCGGCCCCATGAACCGCGGCGTCGAGCTTACTCCGGAAGTCGCCGACGGCCCGCAATCCTGCGTCCTCGAGCAGGTGACCAACGGCCTGGCGGTGCGCATGGCGCTGCTTTTCCTGCTCATCGGCGGCGGCGGGGAAGATAGCGAAGACTCGGCCGCTCAGAAAAAGGACTCTTCCCATGCTTCTCATTAAAAACGGCCGGGTTGTTGACCCCCAATCAAAGACCGACGGCCCGGGCGACATCCTGCTCGACGGCGAGCGCATCGCGGAAGTTGCGCCGCCCGGAAAGATCTCGCGGGTCCCGGGCGCCGAAGTATTTGACGCTTCCGGCCTGATCATCGCGCCGGGTTTTATTGACCTGCACTGCCATTTGCGCGAGCCGGGGCAGGAATCTTCGGAAACGATTGAGACGGGAACGCGCGCGGCGGCCCGCGGCGGGTTCACCGCCGTCTGCTGCATGCCGAACACGAAGCCGGTGAACGACAACGCTTCGGTTACGCGCTTCATCCTCGACCGGGCCCGCGCGGGGGCGAGCGTGCGCGTGTGGCCCGTCGGGGCGGCCTCCACCGGCAGCCGAGGCGAAGCACTCGCGGAAATCGCGGGGATGAAGCAGGCAGGGATCGTTGCCGTCAGCGACGACGGCAGGCCCATCGCCACAGCCAAGCTGGCCCGGCAGGTGATGGATTACTGCCGGTCGCTCGATTTGCCGGTGATCGAGCACGCCGAAGACACTTCGCTCGCGGCCGGCGCGGTGATGCGCGAGGGAATTACTTCGACGCGGCTCGGGCTGCGGGGCATGCCGGCGGCGGCGGAATCGGTGTGCGTGGCGCGCGACGTTCAACTCGCCGAACTGGCAGGCGCGCGCGTGCACTTTGCGCATCTCTCCGCGCGGGCCTCGCTCGAACTGGTCCGCAGCGCCAAACAGCTCGGCCTGGGCGTCACCTGCGAAGTCACGCCGCATCACTTCACGCTGATTGATGAAGACGTGCAGTACGATTCCCGATTCAAAATGAATCCGCCGCTCGCGGCCCGCGAAGACCGTGAAGCGCTGCTGGCTGGATTGGCCGACGGCACGGTGGACGCTATCGCCACCGACCACGCGCCGCATGAGCCTGCGCTCAAAGATGTGGAATTCGACCGCGCGCCCTTTGGCGTTACCGGATTCGAGACGGCCCTCGCGCTCGGGCTCGAACATCTCGTGCGCACCGGCCGTCTTTCGCTCCTGCGCCTGGTGGAGCTTTTCACCACCGGCCCCGCCCGCGTGCTGGGCCTGAAGTGTCAAATTGCCCCTGGGGAACCCGCCGACCTGACACTATTTTCTACCGAACATAACTGGACATTTCGCGCATCCGAGTCTGCCAGCAAGTCCCGCAACACGCCTTTCGATGGCCGCGCGTTTCGCGGCGCGCCCATGGCAACAATCGTCGCCGGCCGCGTCACGTTCAAACGGTAAGAGATTGGGAACGCAGAGACGCAGGGGTAACTGATGTTTCTCAGTGTGCGGCGGGTTCTGCGGCGGGATGTAATCCGTGTTGCGGGACTTCGTGAACGCCGCGCGCGGGAGGTTCCTGGCGCATGCGATAGAAATGGTCGAGCGGGCCGCGGCCTTTCCCGATGGGAAAGCTTCGCTCAATGGCCTTCATCACGTAAGCCTTGGCCAGCATCGCCGCTTCCTGCAGCGGGTGGCCCAGCGCAAGCTGCGCGGCTATGGCGGACGCAAAGGTGCAGCCGGTCCCGTGTGTGTTTTCGCTCTTCACCCGGTCCCCGCCAACTAGGACAACCTCGGCGCCGTCAAACAGGACGTCCACGGCTTTCTCCATGTGGCCGCCCTTGAGGATCACCGCGCGCGCCCCCAGCTCGACGAGTTTGTGCGCGGCCGCTTCCATCGCCGCCAGGTCCTTGATTTCCATTCCGGTGAGCAGTTCCGCTTCGGCAATGTTCGGCGTGACCACCTCCGCACGCTTCATCAGTTCGGCGGAGAGAAATTTGATTCCCGAGGCGTCCAGCAGGTCCGCACCGCTCGAGGACTTGAACGGAGTGTCGAGAACCACATGCGGAAATTGATGCTGGTCGAGGAATTCGGCAACCGCCGCAGCATTCGGCCGGTTGCCGAGCATGCCGATCTTGACCGCCGCAATGCCGACGTCCGCGGCGAGCGCATCCAGTTGCGCGCGCAACTCGGGAGCTTGCGTGATGTGCGTGCTCAGCACTCCTTGCGTGGATTGCACCGTCATCGCGGTAATGGCCGCGACGCCGTAGCAATTGTGGGCTGAGAAAGTTTTCAAATCGGCGGCGGTGCCGGCGCCGCAAGAAGGATCAAATCCGGCAATGGTCAGCAGAATGGGCGGGGCTGCGTTTACGTGGTTGGTCATCTTTTGCCGAGTGTCGTTCCCGGCGGCGCTCCGCCGCCACTCCCCCGTTCCGCGCACTTCGCGCGCAGAGTGAAGAACAATCGCCGGCCCCGCTCGGCGGGCCGAGGGAGCCGGCACTTCGAAATGTACGCGCAGTGTTTCTCTCACGCAAGAGGAAATTTGCGGCGGGAATTGGCGGAATGTCTGTTTCGAGGTTCCTCGGGCTTGGAAGAAACGCCAGTCCCCAGACGATCGACAAAAAAACAGAGGTTTTACGGGAACAATCCGCGCACCAGCGTGGCTTCGGCAACTCGTCCGATGGCGAGGATGTAGGCCGCGGCGCGCGAGTGTACATGGTATTTGCGCATCGTCTCGTAGACGTCGCTGAAAGCGCGCTGCATCACCTTCTGGAGTCTCAAATTCACTTCCGTTTCGTCCCAGAAGAGGCCTTGCAAATCCTGCGCCCATTCGAAGTAGCTGACGGTCACGCCCCCGGCATTCGCCAGAATGTCCGGCAGGACGAAAATGCCGCGCCGCGCCAGGACCTCATCGGCGTGCGGCGTAGTCGGTCCGTTGGCAGCCTCGGCTATGATCTTGGCTTTGATGAGGTCGGCGTTGTGCAGAGTAATCACATTTTCGAGCGCCGCCGGAACCAGGATGTCGCATTTCATGGTGAGCAGATCGTCGTTGGAGATCCGCGACGCGCCGGGCATGCCGACGACGGTGCCGGAGCGCTCCTTGTAGCGCAGCGCCTTGATGGGATCAATGCCGCGCGGATTGGTGACGCCGCCCCGGGAATCGCTGATGGCGACGATCTTGGCCCTCTTCTCGGCAAACAGCCGCGCGGCAATTGATCCGGCGTTGCCGAAGCCCTGCACCGCAACGGTGGCGCCGCGCAGCGGCATCTTTCTCGCTTTGCAGGCCTCTTCCGCGACGAACAAGCAGCCGCGCGCGGTGGCCTCGTGGCGCCCCACCGAGCCGCCGATGGACACCGGTTTGCCCGTCACCACGCCGAGTGTGGAATGGCCCACCATCATCGAATAGGTGTCCATGATCCAGGCCATGGTCTGCGAGTCGGTGTACACATCCGGGGCCGGAATATCTTTGTCCGGACCAATGATGGGCAGAATCTCGCTGGCATATCGCCGCGTCATGCGCTCCAGCTCGGCCTTGGACATGCGCTTGGGGTCGCAGATGATCCCGCCCTTCGCGCCGCCGTAGGGAATGTTCACCGTCGCCGTCTTCCACGTCATCCACGCGGCCAGCGCCTTCACTTCGTCCAGCGTGACGTTGGGGTGGTAGCGGATGCCGCCCTTCGCCGGCCCGCGCGCCACGTTGTGTTGCACCCGGAAGCCGGTGAACACCTTCACTTGCCCATTGTCCATCTTCGTGGGGATGGATACTTCCAGGATGCGCTTAGGCGTGCGCAGAACCTGCCGGAGTCCGAGATCGAGCTTCAGGTATTCCGCGGCCATATCGAACTGAATCTGCGCGATGCGGAACGGATTCAGATCTTCGCGCGGGGCAATCCGGGGCACCATCGGTTGGGGCTGCGATTTCACGGCCGTGGACATGGGCGTTTCTCCTCAACTCATCGGCTGGTGGCGAGCTGCATGGGCGCCTGTTTCCGGGCGACGCATTTCCCTGCGCGAGCAGATACTTTTTCGAGCGTCTTCTTGTGGGGGGTGCAACTTCACACGAAACGCTCCCCCTGCACGGCAGGTCCGTGAGTCGTAAGTCGAGTCTATTCAACAGAGAAAAGCTATGTCAACCAAAACGTTGATTTTGAACGAATTAGGTTGTCGAGGGGGAACATGCCCAGAAAGGTGATTAGCCGGTGAAATTTGCGCTAAAGCATTTATTTTGTGTAAGATGCAGACACTCTTGTATCCGGTGAGCCAGACATTGTCTACGGCGCCGGGATTCGGTCGGCCCCCATGTAAGACTGCAAAGCTGGCGGAATGATGATGGAGCCATCCGCCAGCTGATAATTCTCGACCATGGCGATCCAGGTGCGTCCGACGGCCAGCCCCGAGCCGTTCAACGTGTGCACGAACTCGCTCTTGCCGCTCTTGGGCTTGCAGCGTATCCCCGAGCGGCGTGCCTGAAACGCCTCGCAGTTGGAGCAGGAAGAAATCTCGCGGAATTCTCCGCTCGACGGCAGCCACACCTCGATGTCGTAAGTCTTGGCCGAGGCAAAGCCCATGTCTGCGGTGCACAGGAGCATGACGCGGTAGTGCAACCCGAGCTTTTGGAGAATGATCTCGGCGTCGCGCACCAGTTTCTCGTGCTCCTCGTAGCTTTGCTCAGGCCTGGTAAACTTGAACAACTCCACCTTCTGAAACTGGTGCTGGCGCATGATGCCGCGCGTGTCTTTCCCTGCGGCGCCGGCCTCCGACCGGAAGCAGGCGGTCCAGGCACAGAGGTTGATGGGCAGGGTCTCAGCGCCCATTGTTTCTTCGCGGTACAGATTGCTGAGCTCGACCTCGGCAGTCGGTGTCAGCCACAGATCCGTCCCCTCGACATGAAACATGTCCGAGGCGAATTTTGGAAGCTGGCCCACGCCGGTGAGGGACGCCGTATTCACCAGAAACGGCGGCAGGATTTCCCTGTAGCCATGCTCGCGCGTGTGCACATCCAGGAAGAAACTCGCCAGAGCCCGTTCGAGGCGCGCACCGAGGCCCTTATACACGGCAAAACGCGCGCCGGCGATTTTCGCCGCAGCGGGCAAATCCAAGATTCCGGCGCGTTCTCCCACTTCCCAGTGCGGTCGCGGCACGAAATCGAATTTCGGCGGCGCTCCCCAGCGCCGCACCTCAACGTTGTCCGCAGCGCTCTTGCCCACGGGCACAGAGCGATGCGGGAGATTCGGAATCGTCAGCAAGAAATCGCGAAATGAGGCGTCAAGCTGGGCGATTCGCTCATCCGCCTGCTTGATACGCTCGGATACCTCTTTCATCTCGGCCAGCAGTGCCGCTGCGTCCTGTTTGGATTTCTTGAGCCGCGCGATTTCCTCGCTGGCCTGATTGCGCCGCGCCTTGAGCCGCTCGGTCGAGGTAATCAGTTCCCGGCGCTCCCGATCCAGCGACCGAAAGCTATCCAAGTCCAATTTGATGCCGCGATGTTGGGCCATCGCCGTGAATTGGTCCAGATGTTCCCGGAAGTAGTCCAAGTCATGCATAAGCCCAAGAGGATACCGTAATCCGCAGCAGTCCGGCTATTCACTTGTCACTACGCCTTGGTTTTCGGATAGGTGCCGGAGGCCGCAATCGTCCGTAAACCGCGTCGGCGATTCCCCGAAAAGCGGCCTCCTGAATCCGCAGTACTCCCGTACTTGGACTGCCGTACTTGAGGGGCACGCTGGGAGTACTGGGCGAATGCGCCCCGCGCGCTATGGCGAGCGGAGAATCGCTCTGTCAGAGTCTGCACGTGTTCAGAAGTCGAAGCGCGGGAACGCGCCTTGGTTTCTGTTCATTGTACCCTCCATCACCCCACGCCCAGAGCGGCCGGTACCCCCACCGGCCGCTCGTTTTTGTGTTCCGCTGAATCAGGACGCTACCGCCGGGCACGATTGCGACCGGACGGTTGATCCCTCTGAAAGTCTCCTAATTTGAATTAGGACACCACCATCCTCTTCGCGTCTTGCGCGCGGCTCGGCTCATTCATATACTGGCGGCCGTGCCCCAGGCAGGCTTGCCATCACATTCGCTTGCACTCCGCCGGAGGGCCGCGCATTCCAGCGCAGGGCAGTGGG
>DASWCG010000035.1:0-3191 GCA_036390175.1 Candidatus Acidiferrales bacterium
AACATCGCATTGCATTCCGCGCATGCTTCCCGCACAATCCAGGGAGGCAGCGCTTGGCGGGTCTGCCGCATCCATAATGGATGTAAGAGGATTTGCCCTGCCCTGGAAGCGGCAGACACACCACTTCGGGTTGCCCTCAGCCTTCCCGACACTCTTTGCTGCCAACGCGGAGGAAGAAATGCGCAAGAAGAGAATCAGTGTTCTGGCTTTGCTGTTGGCGCTGACGTTCAGCGTCTCGTGCTCGCGCCTGGGCGCGCCCAGCGATGACGCGATCACCACGGACATCAAAGCAAAAATGTTCTCCGAGCCGGCGCTCAAGAACGCTGCCGTCGATGTTTCGAGTAGAGGCGGCGTCATAACCCTCACGGGCCAAGTGCCCGACGATGCCGCGCGGCTGGCGGCGTACAAAATTGCGACGGAAGCCAAGGGCGTCACCAAGGTCAACGATCAGATGAGCGTGGTGGCTACGCAAGCGGCAGCGCCCGAATTAGCGGTGCCAGCGGCAACACCCGCGGCCGAGCCGGCTGCCCGTCCGGCAAAGCCGAGGCGGGCATCATCGCCGGCAAGAACTCACGAAGCCGCGTCTGCGAGTGAGCCTGCACCGGCCGCTGCGGCAGCAGCGCCGGCTCCGCCACCACCGCCACAACCAGTCACTGTGACGGTTCCGGCGAATACGGTTATCACCATTCGAACGATCGACAACATCGATTCGAAAACGAATCATGCGGGAGAGGTTTTCAAGGCTTCGCTGGATGCGCCAATCGTGGTGGACAACAAGGTCATCGTGCCTAGCGGTGCGGATGCATACGTCAAGCTCGCGAGCGCCAGCTCTGCGGGTCACATCACGGGACGCAGCGAACTGGGCTTGGAGCTGACGAGCATCGTTTTTCAGGGCAAGACGTACAGTGTCGTTTCCAGTGACGTGAAACAATCGGGCGCATCCCGCGGCAAGCGCAGCGCGGAAACCATCGGCGGCGGCGCGGCTCTGGGTGCGCTCATCGGCGCAGTGGCCGGTGGCGGCAAAGGCGCGGCGATCGGCGCGGCGGTGGGCGGTGGAGCGGGAACGGGCGTACAGGTCTTGACCAAGGGCCAACAGGTGAAGATCCCTTCGGAAACGCGGCTCGATTTCACGCTGCAGCAGCCGTTGGACATCACCTATTTCCCGGGAAAAAGGTCGCGGCAGCGTTCGAACGCGGAGCAGCCTCCGTCGGATCAGCCGCCATCGAATCCGCAATGAACTAGCGGGACCATCCTCCAATTTTCAATTCCAGGGGCAGAGGTCACTCTGCCCTTTTTCTTTTCCGAAGAATGCATATTGCGGCTTGACAAGCTGCGCTTTGTCCGGATAAATCTCTTTCCCGCCATGCAAAAATCAACTTCCGATTCTTTATTCGAATCATCGCGCCGCCGTTTTTTGAAGAGTACTGCCGCCGCTTCGGCTTTGGCTCTGGCTCCCCGAGCCCGCGCCACGCCCGAGGATGCGCCCGCAAAGCTGCCTTCGGCATTCTCGTCCCTCAAACCGCTCGGCTCGCGGATCCATCCGATCACCAGCGAGGAATTTCACGAGCACCTCCAGCACGCGCAAAAATTGATGGCGGAACTGGAACCCAAATACGACGCCCTGCTCGTGGCACCGGGAACTTCCCTGTACTACTTCACCGGAATCCGCTGGGGAACCAGCGAACGGCTACTCGCATTGGTGCTGCCGCGCGAGGGCGATCCCATTGTGATCGTGCCGGGGTTTGAAGAAGGACGGCTGCGCGAGAAGCTGCACTTTCCCGCGGAAGTGCGCGTCTGGCAGGAAGATGAAAGCCCAACGAAAATCGCGGCCGCCGCTTTGCTTGACCGTGGAATTCGAACGGGCCGGCTGGGCGTAGAAGAAACGGCGGCGTTCACGTTTTACGAGCATATGCACGCCGCAGCGCCGGGTTTCGAATGCGTTTCCGCCGACCCGGTGACGATCGCGTGCCGCGCGCGCAAGTCCCCGCACGAGCTAGAGCTGATGCGTCTCGCTTGCGAGGCCACCTTTGACGTTTTCCGCGCCGCGTTCGCCTCGCTGAAGGAAGGCATGTCGCAGGAAGACATCGGCAAGCTGGTGGAGTCGGGCTTTACGAAAATGGATTTGCACGGCGGCGCGCTGGTTTTGTTGGGGGCTTCGGCGGCGCTGCCGCACGGCAGCATCAAGCCGCAAAAGTTAAAACAAGGCGACGTGGTGCTGATCGACGGCGGCTGCGCAGTGGAAAGCTACCAATCGGACGTGACACGCACGGGAATCTTCGGCAAGCTACCGGAAAAAGTGGCGCGGACATTCGAAATCGTGCGCAAAGCGCAGGATGCCGCGCTCGACGCGGCACGCTCAGGGAGGTTATCGGGTACCGTGGATGACGCCGCGCGCAAGGTTATTACGGATGCGGGCTTCGGCCCCGACTACAAGTTTTTCACGCACCGGCTCGGACACGGGATCGGGCTGGATGGGCACGAGCATCCTTATTTGGTTCGGGGAAGCAAGACCGTGCTTGAAGCCGGCATGACCTTCTCGAATGAGCCGGGAATTTACATTCCGCGTGAGTTTGGGTTGCGGTGTGAAGACGATATGGTCATTACCAGCGATGGCCCCGCGCAACTTCTGACCCCGGGATTTGCTGTTTCTCTCGAAAAACCGTTCGGGTAAAGAAGGGAATACACAGAAAAAAGCCCAAGACGGCGGCTACGATGGAGTGCGCTTCATGGCCGGAGGCCTTCGCAGAATTCGACGATGCGCTGCTCGGCCCAGAAGCGCTCGCTTCCCGCGTGTTTCGAAATGAAGCCGCAATGGCCGCCGTGCTCGGGGTCAATAAAACGAATCGCTGGGTTTTCGTTGATCTTCGCAGCCAAGAAGGAAGAGTACGGCACGAATGGATCATCTTGCGCGGCGATCAGAAGCATCGGCACGCGGACCTGGGCAGCGACGCGTCTCGCGCCCACATTTTCGTAATAGTCCTGCGCGTCGCGGTATCCGAACTGCGGCGCGGTGATGAGATCATCGAATTCGCGCACGGTGCGAATCGGTCCCAGGCCATTGAGCTGGTAACGCCCCGGAAACATCTTTTGTTTTCTTGCGTAGCGCGACATCAACCCGGTGACGAAGTGCCGCTGATAGAAGAAATTGTCGCGGCGCTCGAGGGCGTCGGCGCAGGCCGCGAGGTCGAGCG
>DASWCG010000036.1:0-8583 GCA_036390175.1 Candidatus Acidiferrales bacterium
ATTGTCACCGGCGCGATTCAGGATCATGACCGCGGCCTGGTGGTCGGCGAAACCAGCTTCGGAAAAGGCCTGGTCCAGACCGTCACGCACTTGAGCGAGCGCACCGGCCTGGCTCTGACCACCGCCCGCTATTACACTCCCAGCGGCCGCCTGATCCAGCGCGATTACAAGACCGTCTCGCTCTACGACTATCATTACACGCGCAAGACGCCCGATCATCCCACCGACATCAAACTGACCGACAGCGGCCGCCAGGTGTATGGAGGCGGAGGCATCAACCCGGACATCGTTGTCTCCGCGCCAAAGTACAATCATTTTCAAGAGACGCTTCTGCGCCACGATGTCTTCTCGGGCTTCGAGGGGACCGTTGGCGGGTTTACGCGCTCCTACATGGGGACGAAGCCTTCGGTCACGCATCAGTTCGAGGTGACCGATTCGATTGTGAATGAGCTCCGCCGCTATATGGAAAAGCAAAACGTTCGCTACACCGAGTCCGAGTTCGCCGAGAACCTCGACTGGATGAAGCGGAAAATCAGGCAGGAAGTCTTCCTCTCCGTCTTTGGCTTGCCCGACAGCGTCAAGGTGGAGCTCGAGGCCGACCCGCAGGTCCAGAAGGCCGTGGAATCCATTCCGCAGGCTCGGGCGCTCTACGAAAACGTTCGCAAAGTAATCGCGCAGCGCTCCGGCGAGCCGGTTTCCAAACCGTAAGCAATCACTTTCGGATACCCAGCAGCTATCCATTTGGCAGCCGCCGGGGTGTCTGCTACCATTATTTTGCTTCGCTTCGAGTGGGCGGCTAGCTCAGTTGGGAGAGCGCCTCGTTCGCAACGAGGAGGCCGGGGGTTCGAGTCCCCTGCCGTCCACCAATTCCTTCTGACCTTCCTGTGGAGAGCGTCCCGGTGACAACCGGGAAGGCCGGGGGTTCGAGTCCCCTGCCGTCCACCAATCTTTTCGAGGGGCTTCCCGGTTGCGCCAACATTGCCTCACGCGTCCAGCGCGGCCTGCCACGCCTCGGGGTACTTGTAGCCGCAGCCTGTATTGAACAGCGCCACGGTTTCCTTCGGCTTGATCCAGCCGGACCGCGCGAGTTTCTGCGCCGCCACGACCGTCGCAGCTCCCTCCGGCGCCGCAAATATCCCTTCGGACGCCGCCAGATGCTTCGCCGCGGCCAGCATTTCCGAGTCCGTCGCGCTCACCGCCGTTCCGCGCGTCGCACGGACCATCGCCAGGATCAGGAAATCGCCCAGCGCCTTCGGGACGCGCAATCCCGACGCCGCCGTCGCCGCATTCTCCCAGAATTCCGAAGCGTCGCTTCCCTTCTCGAAAGCCCGCACAATCGGCGCGCACCCTGCCGCCTGGACGCTCACCATCCGCGGCCGTTGCTTGCCGATCCAGCCCATCGCTTCCATCTCATCGAACCCCTTGCACATCCCGATCAATCCCACGCCGCCTCCGGTCGGGTAAATCACCACGTCCGGCAATTTCCCGTCGAACTGCTCCCACAGCTCGTAACCCATCGTTTTTTTGCCTTCGATGCGGTAGGGCTCCTTCAGCGTGGAAACGTCGAACCAGCCCTCCCGGTCTTTGTTCTCCGCGACGTACTTCCCGCAGTCCGAAATCAATCCATTCAGCTTGCGCACATCTGCGCCAAACGCCCGCGATTCCATGACGTTCGCCGCCGGAGTGTCCGCCGGCATAACGATCACCGCCGGCAGCCCCGCCGCCGCCGCGTAAGCCGCCAGCGCTCCTCCGGCGTTTCCCGCCGTCGGAATCGCCAGCGTCTTCGCTCCCAGCGCTTTCGCCTGCGTCACCGCAGCCGAAAGCCCGCGCGCCTTGAACGAGCCCGTGGGATTCAGCCCTTCATCCTTCACAAACAGGTTCGTCAGCCCCAGCCGCTGACCCAGCCGCCGCGCCGCGATTAGCGGAGTCATCCCTTCGCCCAGCGAAACCGCCGGATTCCCCGGCAGGACCTCCGCGTATCTCCACATCGTCCGCACGCGGTTCGCCAGAGCCTCCCGCGTCAGCGTCCGCGCCGCCTGCTTCAAGTCATACCGCGCCAGCAGCGGCTTCCCGCAGGTGCACAAATTCTGCAGCGCCTGGTGCGAAAACTTTTTCCCGCACGACGAACATTCCAGATGCGTCAGCGCCGATTTCCCTTCGCCATGCGCAGCTTTAGCTTGGCTGTTCATAGATTTGCGAGTCTAGCACATCCGAATTCCTCGCTCAGCAGCACAGCCAGTCCTGGCTGTGCTGCTTGCCCTGAACGCTGTTTGTGAAGGGAGCAGTTTTTTGCGAACGGCTTACCCTGAACGCCGTGGGTGAAGTGTCGGAAAGAGCTTCCCTTGAACTCGTGGCAGGCGGAGTGAGCCGGCCGTGGCCGCGCCAAAGACTCCGCGCCCCAGCCAGTTCGTGCTGACCGGGGCGCGGAAGTCAAAGACTACTGCTTCATCCGTTAAGCGGGATCTTGACCGACTTGGCGAGCCTGAACTTCAGGTGACTTTCGGCAGGCAAAGTTATGTCCTTCTTGCCCTTCGCCGCACCGTCTTTGGTCTTGCTTTGGCTTGATTGCCCAATCGAGTTGGTTTCCAGCGGGTAGGACACTCCGCCGATTTCCACCGAAGCCAGCTTCACAGTCAATGCTGCCGGACCCTTCTTCTTGGCGGTCACGACGCGGCCGGTTACCTGCGCGCCCTTCGGGATCACGGTCTTTCCCCCCACCTTGACGGGCGCGGAGACGCTTGCGGCAAACGAATCGCCGGCGTGACTCTTGTTGCTGGCCAGCGCTTGGCCCATGGTCGCGCTGATGGACGTGCCTTTCGGCACCGTCACCAGCTTCCCGCTCTGGACTTTCTTCGCGGTATGGTTAGCTGGCGCCGCTTTGCTGACGCCAGTTTTCTTGGCCGCGGCAGCGGCCGGCTTGTGGTTCGTGGCTTGCTCCGTGGCCTGGTCCGAGCAGCCCGCTAAAGTCAATAAGCCCGCCGCTGCCGCAGCGAGCCAAAGTCTGCGATGGCCCCTAGAGTTGAACATCTTAGACCTCCAATCCCCTCGATAAATTGTATGAGCTTCAGCACACCCCGCCAGTGTACATTTGCCCGGCGTGTCCTTCCCGCAACTGGCCGAAAGGACAGTAGTCATGCCCGCCCCCCCTCCGCCACCCGTGCCACACAAATGTTGGTTTTGCCGGCTTGGCCATGTTAATATGACCATAGACACAAAGAGGACACCATGAAGCAGATGCACGCGAGCACCTTCAAAGCACGTTGCCTCACCGTCATGAACGATGTCCAGGCCACCGGTGAGCCGGTCATCGTTACCAAGCGCGGAACCCCGGTGGTAAAAGTCGTTCCCGTAGAGTCAAACAAGAGCGACCTTTTCGGATTCATGGCCGGGGAATTCAAAATCGTTGGAGATATCGAGTCTCCCGTGACCCCGCTGAAGCACTGGGAGGTCATGAAGAAGTGATCCTTCTCGATACCCACGTCTTGATTTGGCTCGCCAGTGAACCCGCCAAACTCTCTAGGAAGGCCCGCGAAAGCATCCGGTCGGCCAGCCAGCAGACCGGAATCGCCATCTCCGCAATCTCTCTGTGGGAGCTGGCATGGCTAGCTACCCATCGCCGTCTGGACATTGCCGGTACCGTGGACGATTTCGTCGAGAGGATTTCGTCCCGGACCGCCATCCGGCCCATCACCGTCAGAGTCGCTGTTTTGGCCAACCAGCTTCCCGCGAATTATTCCCCCGACCCGTGCGACCGCCTGATCGGAGCAACGGCGCTGGCCGAGGGCATCCTGTTAGTAACTAAGGACAGAAATATCCGGAATTGTAAGCAGATCAAAACCATCTGGTAGCGAATGGGCGCCGACCGTTTTTCGCGAGTCCCGACTCCGTCGGGACGCCCGGCAGAACAATTCTCGCGGCTCAGAAATTGACCGAATCCCTCTGCGCCCGGAGCCTGCCCCGACCCTGTTTACCCAGAGCGCTTTTTGCGAAGGGTCGGGGCCTCTCTGCGTTTAGTCCTCTTGTGGTCATTCTGAGCACAGCGAAGAATCCACTCCACGGCCTCAAGTATTTCCCGACACTTGTTCAGCCAAAGGGAGCGTAGCCGGCGGGGTCCGGGCCCAGGTGCCCGGCACAATAAGGGACGCGATAGCGCAGCATCCCGAATCCTTCGGGACGATCTTGCCTTCGTCCCGCTTCGAGTTGCGCGTCCCGCCGCTTACTCATCTTGCACCTCCAAGCCTGTCCGTTTAGACTCCATCCCAGGACATACGATTCAAAAGGAGCCGATCTTGGAGGTTTCCCTCGCCTCATTCAAGGGAACGCTCGAAAAACTGATTCACCGATTCGAATCAGATCGGCCTCACTATCTGTCCAAGAGCTACTCCGAGGCGCAAGCGCGCGTCGATTTCATCACTCCGTTCTTCAAGGCATTGGGATGGGACGTTGAAAATGAGCAGGGTCTCGCGCACCATGCGCGCGAAGTTGTCGTCGAAGCAGCGGAAGATACGAGAGGCCGTCCCGACTATGGCTTCCGAGTCGCAGGTCAGACGAAATTCTTCGTTGAGGCCAAAGCTCCCTCCGAGGAGCTCGATACTGCCCGGCACATCATTCAAGCCAAGAGCTATGCCTGGAACACCAAGCAGGTCTTCTTTGTCGTGCTCACCGACTTTGAAGAGCTTCGTTTCTACGACGCCTCTCTTGTCCCCGATGAACGCAAGCCAGACGAGGGCTTGTTACTAAAGGTCAAGTACACGGACTACCTAGCGAACGCAGCGAAACTCTGGGAGTTCTCGCGCGAGCGCGTAGTCGCTGGTTCGCTCGAAGCTTTCCTCAGGCGTGACCGCCGCACTCAGCGCCTCCGCATCCCGCCGGACACCGCTTTTCTCGATGAGATGACTGGATGGCGCGAGGAACTCGCGAAGAACGTTTACAAGAACAACCCCGGCCTCACAGCCAGACAATTAAACGAAATTGTTCAGCGCCTGCTCGACCGCGTCGTATTCATTCGCATCGCGGAAGACCGCCGCGTCATCGAGAAAATGCAGCTTTGGGAAGCTGTTGAAGAGTGGCGGGCACGCGGCGGCAAGCTGCATCTTTTTGAATGGCTCAACGCTCTCTTCCATAAGATTAATGAGGACTTTAACGGCGAAATCTTCAAGCCACACCTTTCCGAGGAAATCAAGATTGATTCGGACCTGCTCGCGCGCATTATCGAGCGCCTCTATCCGCCCAAAAGCCCCTACCGCTTTGACGTGATCGGCGTCGAGCTTCTCGGCTCGATCTATGAACGCTACCTCGGCAAGACCATCCGCGTCACGCCCAAGCAGGTCCGCGTCGAAGAAAAGCCCGAAGTCCGCAAGGCGGGAGGCGTCTACTACACGCCGGAATACATCGTGGACTACATCGTGAAAAACACAGTCGGCAAAATCGTTGAGGGCAAGACACCCAAACAAATCGAGAAAATTCGCATCCTCGACCCCGCGTGCGGCTCAGGCTCATTCCTCATTGGCGCGTTTCAGTGCCTGATTGATTATCACGTGCGCTACCTCAGCGAGCATCCTAAAGAAGCTCAGGGTCACGCACTGTTTCCCGACATAATCAAAGACGAGAACGGCGAACCTCGCCTTTCCGTCGTCCGCAAAGCGGACATATTGAAGAACAACCTTTTCGGCGTGGATATTGACCCGCAAGCCGTCGAAATCACCATGATGAGCCTCTACCTCAAGGCCCTCGAAGGCGAGCGCTCGCAACTGCCTCCCAAACAGCACCTTCTCCCCGAACTCAAATACAACATCATCTGCGGGAATTCGCTAATCGGACCAGAAATATCCGAGCAAGCTACGCTATTCGGGGATGCAGACATAGAACGGATCAACGCTTTCAATTGGGAAACCGGCTTCCCAGAAATCATCAAGGCGGGGGGATTCGACGCGGTGATTGGGAACCCCCCGTATATTCGCATCCAAGCGATGCAAGAGTGGGCACCTGTCGAGGTCGAGTTCTACAAGCGAGCGTACCACTCGGCAAGCACCGGCAACTATGACATCTACGTAGTATTCGTCGAGAAAGGCTTGAGCCTACTCAGGCAACAAGGGAGGCTTGGCTTCATTCTCCCGCACAAATTTTTCAACGCTCAATATGGACAGCCATTGCGGTCAATTCTCTCCAAAGGGAAGCACGTTCGTCACATCGTACACTTCGGCGATCAACAGGTCTTTGATGGAGCAACGAATTACACCTGCCTTCTGTTTCTTGAAAAGTCTAGCTGCCCGAACTGCGACTTCGTTAAGGTAGAAGATCTCGACTCATGGCGCAACGTAGGGAAAGGTACCAAAGGGAAAATTCCAGCCTCCTCATTCTTATCCGTGGAATGGACCTTCGCAGTCGGCGAAGGAGCGCGCCTGTTTGACAAGCTCCGGCAAATGCCGGTCAAACTTGATGCCCTTGCGGAGAAAATCGCCCAGGGCATTCGCACGAGCGACAATGGGGTTTACGTGCTGAATTTGATTTCGTCCGGGACCAAGGTTGTCACGGCCGACTCGGAGGCCTTAGGCCGGGAAGTCAAGATCGAACGCGATTCGATCTCGAGGTTTTTACAAGGCAGAGAAATCAAGCCGTATGCTCTCTTGCCTTCGGGCAAGATCGTGATTATTCCCTACGAAACGGATGATGGAGGCGCGAGATTTCTTTCTCCGCAGGCGATGAAAAAACGATTCCCACGAACCTTTGCATACCTTTCTGCGAACAAGGCCCGCTTGGAGTCCCGCGAACACGGAAGGATGGGCGGAAACGACTGGTACGCGTACGTGTACCCGAAGAACATCGAAGTGATGAAAACATCCAAGATTCTCGTACCCGATATCGCTGACCGCGCGTCCTTTGCCCTCGACGAGCGAGGCGAATATGCGTTCACCAGCGGATACGGAATAGTCCTCAAGGGTGCGGTCACGGAGTCGCCAAAATATGTTTTGGGCCTCCTAAATAGCAGCCTGCTTGATTGGTATTTGAAGAAGATCAGCACAACCATGCGTGGCGGCTTCTTTCGCTATTTCACGCAATTTGTCGAAAAGCTTCCGATTCGGCGTATCGATTTCTCTAACTCTCGGGACAAAGCACAGCACGACAAGATGGTACGACTTGTGGAGCGCATCCTTGACATGAATAAGAGGAAGCATTCCTCCAAACTTGCGCCTTCGGAACTTGAACGTCTGGAACGCCAAATAGCTGCCACGGACGCCGAGATTGACGATTTGGTTCTCAAGCTCTACGACATCACTGCCGAAGAGCGCAAAATCATCGAGGGAGCGTCATAACGCTGGCCTGCAAGCGCCAGTTGTTAGGGACTAACCGCAGGACGGGAATGGTTTATATGGCAAGCTGGCTGCAGGCGTACTCTGTTGAAGTTCAGGCGATTTCAGCTCTCGTCTCAGCGCTCGCGGCAGTGAGCGTCGCTACGCTGACGTTTTTCCTTGTGCGCGCGACGAATAGATACGTCCGCCTCGTGCAGCAGCAGCTCAGCCTCCTTAGGGCACAACTGGCAGCGCCACTGCTCTTGGATGTAAGCATCATCCAGGGCGTACCCTTGCGGCTCATCGTCAGGTGTCGGCATTCCGGTAACCCATCGAGCCTGCCGGCAATCGTTAAGGCCGCGTTGGTCCACGTCTACCCGCTGGAAGGTGAGGTGGAAACCGAAGCTAGCGAGGAAGTTTCCCTTAACGATATTTTAAAGCCGGGCAAGACATGGAGCCGGGTCTTCCCTGGGGCGGCTTCTCTCAAGATTGGGAGCTTGCCCACTCCGAGCCTCTGGCGGGCGCTCTTTCACGGAGGCCCACGGCAGCAAATGGTAGCCACCTTGAGCGTCACCCTGCGCTTCGTGCGCGGTGGACAAACCGAACTGGAGGAGGTGACAAGCGAATACGAAGTGAGGACGCGGCACTTTGGAGGCCCTGCGCTAGTGGCCGTCTGACTCGGGAGGAGCCGCCCTGAGTCCTGCCGTTCAGGGCGAGTGGCACAGGCCTAGCGCACGCTGTGATTTTGGGTGCCGCACGCTTTGGTTTTCAAGGGTGCGGGTTTAGGGCTAACCCCAGCCCGGATCGCCGATTCCTGCTAAGATTCTGATTCCTGACGACATACCCCACGATTCGATCACGTCGGGCGTGCGCAGCGAATGAACGCCCCTCCACTAACTTCCTCAATCCTAAGGAGTTAATTCCCTATTGACTTACCTCATGAATGATGGTACAATATACGCTGGAAAATGGACGACGACCACTGAGAGCCGCTACTGAAGACTGAGAACTGAAGACTGACGCCTGCTCTAATCCCCCATGCCCTCCCCCAATTCACCCGTCACGAGCGCCTTATGCGAGTCCCGACTCGTCGGGACCAGTCACCGATCGCGAGTCACCGCCTTCAACTCCTTTAGTTTCACACTCTTATCCGAAAACGCGTCTGCAAATCATTTAGAATCACACTCTTGCAAAAACAAAGGACTTAAAGTGCCCTGTTTTCACACTCTTACAAAAAAAGGGGTGGGGGAGGGGGGTAGGCGCGCTCGGGAATCTTACTTTCGACTCTCAACTG
>DASWCG010000037.1:0-3149 GCA_036390175.1 Candidatus Acidiferrales bacterium
GCGGAACTTCACGCCAGTTCGCCCGAGGTTGTTCGCCGGCTTCACGCTCATGTCCGCGCGCCCGGAGCGAAGACCTACTCTGCGTTTGAAGAGCTGGCCGAACTGCAAGGCCCTGTCTTTCTGCGGGACTTGCTCGACACCGTTCCGGACACGGCTGTTGCTCTGGACGAGGTCGAGCCTCTCGAGTCCATCGTCAAGCGTTTCAGCACCCAGGCGATGTCGCTTGGCTCGCTCAGCCCGGAAGCGCACCGGACCTTGGCTCTGGCGATGAATCAGCTCGGTGGCCGCAGTAATACCGGCGAAGGCGGCGAAGATCCCCATACCTATCGTTTCGAGCCCGCCGCGGCCAATAAGATCAAGCAAGTCGCCTCGGGGCGTTTTGGAGTCACCGCCGATTACCTCATCCACGCCGAAGAACTCGAAATCAAGATGGCGCAGGGCTCGAAACCTGGTGAGGGCGGCCAGTTGCCCGCGAAGAAAGTCAGCGAATACATCGCGCGAATCCGGCACGCCACCCCGGGCACGCCGCTGATTTCGCCTCCGCCGCATCACGACATTTACAGCATCGAAGACTTGGCGCAATTGATCCATGACCTGCGCGCCGTGAATCCGCGCGCGCGCATCGGCGTAAAACTCGTTTCCGGTGCGGGCGTCGGCATCATTGCTGCTGGCGTAGCCAAAGCGGGCGCGGATGTCATCACCATCAGCGGTCACAACGGTGGTACCGGTTCTTCGCCGCTAACCTCCATCAAGAACACGGGCCTTCCTTGGGAAATTGGATTGCGCGAAGCTCATGACACGCTGGTTCGCGCGGGCCTCCGTTCACGACTTTCTCTCCGCGTGGACGGGGGCCTGAAATTCGCGCGCGACGTCGTGTTGGCTGCGATTCTCGGCGCGGATGAGTTCGGCTTCGGCACTGCGTCCTTGCTCGCCATCGGATGCGTCATGGCGCGCCAGTGCCATCTCAACACTTGCCCAGTGGGAATCGCCACCCAGGACGAAAAGTTGCGCGCAAGATTCTCGGGCAAACCTGAGATGGTGATCGCGTACTTCCGTTCGCTGGCTGAGGAAGTGCGCCATCGTCTCGCGCAGCTTGGCGTCCGTTCGCTCAGCGAGCTCACCGGCTGGTACGACCGGCTCAGTGCGCGCTCGGGAATGGATCCGTTCCTGGTTGTCCCGATCTCCTCCTCGAATCGCGTTGCCTCCCAGCAGGAGCCCGGCATCCACGTCGCGGCGCTGGAAGATTCGGTCCATTTCAATGCTTCGCTGACCCTCCAAAATGAGTCCCAGCCGATTCAGAACTCGGATCGCAGTGTTGGCACGGGCCTGAGCGGCGAACTGATGCGCCGCCGCAAGAACGGCCACCCTGTCGATACTGAGATCACCCAGGAATTTCACGGCGCTGCGGGCCAGAGCTTCGGCGCTTTTCTTGCCGAGGGAGTAACCCTCAAGCTCAAGGGCGAAGCCAACGACTACGTCGGAAAGGGATTGTCGGGTGGGACCATCGCCATCTCCGCCGGGCTCGCTGCTTCTAGGCGCGGGGACGTGCTTGCCGGCAACACCGTGCTCTACGGTGCCACTTCTGGCCAGCTCTTCATTGCTGGCCGCGGCGGTGAGCGTTTCGCTGTCCGAAACAGCGGTGCGCTTGCCGTAGTGGAAGGTGTCGGCCAGCACGGTTGTGAGTACATGACCGGCGGCGTAGCCATCATTCTCGGGCCTCTCGGCCTGAATTTCGGTTCCGGCATGACCGGCGGCCTGGCTTATGTGTTGCGTGCCGAGGCTGAGGATGTGCTTCACCGCGATTTCGTGACACTCGTCGAAATGGATTCCGATGAAGAGAGCTGGTTGCGGCGCGCCCTCGAGGAACACGTTCACCTCACGGCGAGCCCTCGCGCGGCTCGCTTGCTTTCGCGGCGGGGGGCCTTGTCTTTGATGCGCGTGCAGCCGGTCCATTTTCAGGGCACCGTGGAGGCCACGTGGAGCCCCATTCTCGCCCAACTCAAACGTCGTCATACGATTTTGCCGGCGCCCGTTGCCGCGCCGATTTCACAAGCAGCGTTTCACGCCTGAGGGAGGCCTGAGACAGAGGCCCGAGAAAGGCCCGAGAAAGGAAGGATATTAACCCCGCATCCGGCAAGTGGAATTCGCTATAATCGCTGCCGGGCGTTCTGATTATGGACTTCGACCAGCTCACTACTTTTGTCTTTGTCGCCAAACTCAAGAGTTTTTCTCGCGCGGGCCAGAAAGTTTTCCGCTCGCAATCCGCTGTCAGCGCCCAAATTCGCCAACTCGAGCAAGCCTACAAGGCCAGGCTTCTCGACCGTTCGGCCAAGTCCGTCGAGCTAACTCCCGCCGGCGAAGTCCTTTTCGAGTACGCCGAAAAGCTGCTTCGCTTGCGCGACGAATCCATTCAGGTCGTTGCCGATCGCGGCAATGTTGTCCAGGGCCCCATCGTCTTCGGCGCTAACGAAGCAACCTGCCTTTATCTGCTCCCCGACATTTTTGCGGAATTTCAGCGGCGCTATCCGCTGGTGCACATCAGCATATACCGCAACTTCAGTCACAAGATTCTGCAGCGCGTGGAGGACGGCTCCATAGACGTGGGAATCGTCACCCTGCCCATCAAGTCGCCCAATCTGAAAATGCACCACATTTACAAAGACCGTTTGCGCTTCATGGTCAGCACCAAGAACCCGCTCGCTCATCGCTCCAAGGTCACTCTCGCCGAAGTCGCCGAGCAGCCGCTTATTTTTCCCCGCACCGGCTTCACGCGCCAGGTGCTTGACAAACTCTTCCGGCCCTATCGCGCGCGCATTCACGTCACCATGGAATTGCCCAGCATCGGCATGATCAAGCGTTTCGTCGCCGCCGATGCCGGCCTCTCCATCATCAGCGAGAGTTTTGCAAAAGACTATGTGAAGGCTGGCGAAGTCAAGCTCCTTACCGTCGAAGGGGTTGACCTTTGGCGCGAGCTTGGTCTCGTCTACCGCCGCGACCGCAGTCTCCCGCGCGCCGCGCAAGCGCTCATCGGCATGATCCGCGAGCACCGCAAATCCGCCGAGCCTAGCGCCGAAGCCGCCGCCAGCTAAGTCCGCAATCTCCGCCCATCGTTCCCGTTTTAAGTCACGTTGAAATCGTTCCAGCCAACC
>DASWCG010000038.1:0-5767 GCA_036390175.1 Candidatus Acidiferrales bacterium
CACATCCAGGTCCAGCAGCCGGTATTCGATGTAGTAGGGCCGCACCGGCGTGCCTGTGCCGGGGATCTTCAATTCCAGGCGCGCTTTGGAACGCGCCATTTCATCCCGCATCGCTTCCAGCGTGTGATCGTTATCGTCCGCTGCAGCCGGCGGTGCCGAGAAAGATGCGGCAAAGAAAGCCCCGGCAAATCCAAGCGCCATCGCGGGAAGCAAGCGTTTCATTGCCGGCCTCCCGTTTTTACCGCATCGTGCGCCGGAGGAGGCAGGATGGGCGGCTTGTCGGTGTTCGTTTCCTTTTTCTGAATTTCCATTTCGGAGATCAGGATCTCCGGCGCCGCCGCGGCCACCGGCACCGAGCCCGATTCCGCGCCGCAATAGCCGTTGAAGACATCCGGGGTGTCGCCGGTCGCCACAATCTTCGTCAGGGAAACCAGCGGCGTGCCGACAATGTCCACGCCGCGCACCAGTTCGTCCGGGCGCCCGTCGGGATACACTTTGTAAACAACCAGCGGCAGTACCTGGAACGCTTGAGGCTGCCCGCGCCCGGTAAACGTGAACCCGCCGGCGATGTCGTCAATCAGCAGGCCGAAGGGCTTGCCCTGGGTCTTGATCAGCTCGATGAGTTTCTTGCGAAGCTCCGCGTTGCTCACCTGGCGGCTGCTCTGGACAATCAGGTTTCCCTGCCGCGAGACCGGCTCGAACCCCAACTGCCTCCGCCCGTGCCCGTTCGAGTGCGGAAAACCCACCAGCGGCGAGCGCGACATCTCGAAGTTGCGCAACACCCCGTGGTCAACCAGCGGCACCCTCTGGGACGGCTGCCCTTCGTCGTCGAACTTGTAGTAGCCCAGCAGTTCGGTCGGGCCGAGGCGCCGTTCCGTCGGGTCATCCACGATGCTCAGAAAATCCGGCAGGATCTGCTCGCCGACTTTCCGCGCAAACGTTTGTCCCTCGTTGATATCTTTTTGCCGGTGGCCCTCGGCGCGGTGCCCGAAAACCTCGTGGAAGAAGACCGCCGCGGCGCGCCCGGTCAGCAGCGCTGGCCCCGCGTAAGGCTCCACAATCGGCGCGGCCACAAGTCCCTCCAGCTCTTTGCGCATCGTTTTTTCTGCCGCGTACACAGCCTTATCGTCGGGCGCTTCCGAGGGATCCACCCAATCAAAATTGTAGTAACGGTTGATGTCCATCCCGTCGGGCGCTTTGCCCTGAATGAACAGCTCGAGCCGGTAGCGCGATTGGCCGAATTGCAGCTGCGTGCCTTCGCTTGAAACCTGATATTGATTCTGCGCCTGCGCCGTAAACGTCACGATGGAATTGATAATCGCGGCGGAGTCGCGGAAGGCCCGCGTGTAGGCCCGCACCTTTTCTTCCCAGGGCTTGCGGTCCAGCGTGAAGGAGACCCGCGGCTCGATGTAAGTGTGAGGCTGCTCGCGGGAGAAGTCCGGGGCCCCGCCCTCGGCCGTTTCCACCTTCACCTCTTTTCCGGTCTTGATCTTGATGAAGGCCTCGGCAGCGGCGCGATATTGCCGGTCTGTCTCGAGCCACAGGGTGCGCCGGATCACCCCCGCATCGTCGTCCACCGGCACCGGCGCGCCGGGCCCGCCGCTCGACGGCCCCTGCCGTTCGCCCACTTTGCGGGTGTTGTCGAGGTCGTAGCTGCCCGTCCGCACCTCCACTTCCATCCAGCGGTTTCGCACTTCGAGGCTGGAAAGCAGAGCGCCATTCGAGCCGGAGACCTCCGCGCGCTGCGTGTCCGTGAGGGTGTAGCCAAGGAAGTAGGCCGGCGGATCGAGCTTGCCAAAGGCCGCCCTCGAGCGGTCCAATTCCGCCTGCATGGCGGCAATCAGCGGCGATTTTGCAGCATTGTCCGCGGTGCGGCCGGCGCCGTGTCGCGGCTCAGCCGCTCCTGCGCCGGCAAGCCCGAATACCGCGGCGAGTAGCAGTCCGGAGATTCGTCTCCAATCGAAATCAGCAGGAACTCTAGGTTGGCTCAAGGGGCGTGTCCTCAGTGACAAAGGTTGTTCAGCCATAAAAAACCAGTGTACTTCACTTCCAACAAATTCCCCAAACTCTCGCGGCGGGTTGCACAGCTCGACACTAAGCAGGACGTGAGAAGGAACTGTTTCTATGACGATTCCTGAAGGCCGTTATGCTTTCAGAATCCCTCGCTCTGTTGCGCGGGGATTATTTTCAGGGGAAAAGGCCGACGCGGGGCCGGCCCACCCCTGCTGTGTAAGCTATCTTCCACCCGGCCGGAAAACTATGCCCGCGGAAATCCGGGCGTTGTTCTGGTGGGTGTTAGTCCCGAACTTCGTCAGCACATAGTCCACCTGAATCAGACGGACAGCCACATGGGGCGTGACTTTGGCGTCGAAACCGCCGCCAAACGCCAGGGCAAACGCACCACTCCCACTAACGTGCGCGCCGCCGAGAAGGAAGTGAAAGTAAGGCGTCAGTTTATCGCTGTGGCGATAGGCAAATTTCGGGCCAAAGAGATAGGTGACCGTGTTAACGCCCGTACCGAGGACACTCCTGTGGTATACCCCGAAGTCTCCCACTAGCCCAACCCAATTGTTCGGGTTGATGGAGATAGAACCGCTGGCGCCATTGGAACTGAACCCCGTGCCGAGTACGCTGGTATGCAGGTACGAATACCCCCCGAAGACCTCTGCCTTCGGGTAGTCCTGCGCCGACGCGGAAACGGCAAGAGCCAGAACCAACCCGCACAGAAATGCTAGTTTTCGCACGTGAAACCTCCTCAGTTTTTGTTGAACCACGATAAAGGCGTGTCTGAAGCTTCCAGACAAGCACCCCACAACTCATCCTAACGTGGCGCAAGGAGGGAACCCGTCAAGAAAATTTCCGCATTTGCCCAATGCAGCAATTCTGCCGCGCTCTCAAGACGCTAAACAAAGCGTTTCCGCCGGTTCGCGTGGTACCGGCAAGGTCGTCCTGACTGTTGCGGAATGAAAAAAGACGCGCGTTTTCGTCTTCCACGGCAATCCGCGTTGCGCCTGTATCGATACCGCGCGCTTCCGCGAGCACAATTAGACAACTTCGCGCAGTGGCCCGTTGCGCTCGGAGCGGCGCAGGGCGACAATGATCCTGTCATGCGCGCTTTGGTCGGTCTTGTGGTCATCGCGGCTCTCGTTTTGGGCGTGTACTACTTTTCTTTGAAACATCTGCCCGCCGGCGAAGGCGGCGGCCCGGCCACTCAATCCATCAGCCTTACCGGAGTGCGAGGCGACTTGCTGTCTATCGCGCAGGCCGAGCGGATGTATATCGCGCAGAACAGCGGGTGCGGCTCGATGGGCGATCTGGTTTCGAGCGGGACGCTTTCCGTTGCCCGGCCCGGCCGCGACGGTTACACCTATTCGATAGACTGTTCCGGCGGCGGAGAAAACTTCACGATTGCCGCGCGCCATCCGCCGGCCCCCGCCGATGCACCGGCCTTGCATTTCCCCACAATGGTCATTGACCAGACCATGCAAGTCCGGCAGTTGGACTGAGCCTCTTTCCAATTCCCGCTGCTCTCCGGTGGACGTGTCCTTTCTTCCGTGGATCACGGCGCGCGCTTCTGGTCCGCGACCACGACTCCGGCTTCCGCGTAATTCGCCGCCGGAACATCCAAGAAAGAAACGTGAATGTTTTCGCGCCTGGCGCGGCCGTCTTCTTCCAACGCCTGCGTAATGCGCTGCGCGATTTTGCGTTTCTGGTCGGGCGAGCGCCCTTCGACCCAGGTGACTTGCACGTGCGGCATTTGGCTCCTCCTTCTTGTGAAAAACGCGGCGCATGGTAACCGGTGTCCGCGCCGGAAGCCAACGCCAACGCAGAAAAATCCCTCAGCCCGCTTGCGAGGCCGGGGCTTGCAGTTTTATTCCGCAGTAGGCGCAGTTGCCCCAACCCGCCTCGACCGTGCGGTGGCACTGCGGGCAGGAGAGCGCCAGCCCGGCGCCGCAATGAGGACAGAAAGCGAACGTTCCAGCGGCCGTTTTCCCGCACGCCGGGCACGGCCTGGGCAGCGGGTCGCGAAGCAGGAAGTAGAGGATGATTCCGATGGCGTTCGGAACGAAGATTGCCAGCAGCGTCCACATGACGTAGCGCATGTGGCGGCGCTTGGCATCGCCATTGATATAGCCGATCAGAGGAATCCACACCAAGAAAAAGAGCGACACTCCGAAGGCAAACAGCGCCTGCTGCCAGTGTTGCCAAAAGCGCATTTCCTTGTCGCCCGGAACCAGGACCAGCAAGGCCAGCAGCGCAAAGCAAATATACACAGCGAACGCGATGACCCACGCCGTTACGGGGATTACGCGCAGCGGACTGACCTTATTTCCGGCGGAGGTGAGCGCGGCGCGGTCGCGCGCTCCACGCTCCGCAACCATGCGAGCCTTTTGCTGTATATAGCTCATGCCAACCTTCCTTCCCGGCGCCGCTTCACGCTCAGTATTGCTCCGGCAACACCCGCCGTGACCCAGCCAAGCGCCGTGTAGCCCGCCAAGCCGAACCACGTTTGATTGAAGCCCAGATCGAGCCAGCTCAGAACACCGCCGGAGAGCAAACGAACAATCGGCCAGGTCACCAGCGTCACCGTCCAGGTAAACAGCAGCAGAAACGCCATCACCCAATAGCTCTTGCGGCGTTCGGCGATGGCCGCCAGCTCCAGAGCCACGCGCGAACGCGTGCGCTCCACCAACATCGAGGGAGCCTGCGGCGTGGGCAGCCGCTTCAAGCTCGCGGCCAGCCCGCGCCAGGCGTCCAGTTCGGCGCTGCACGCGGAACATTCCGCCAGATGGCGGCCGAGTTTGCGCTGCTCGTCTTCATCGAGCGCACCGGCGGCGGCGAGCGCCAGCAGTTCGCGTATGGATTCGTGTTCGTTCATTTTGGCGTCACGCAGTTTCCCGGGAGACTCCTCGCGCTTATCTTCATCCCGCGGACTCATGCCAGCCCCCATTGACCGGGAGAGCGCGTCTCCATCTTTCGCTTCATCCCGTCGAGACCGCGGCGGAGGCGCGTCTTGACCGTGGAAAGCGGCAGCTCGAGCACGCCGGCGATTTCCTCGAGCTTCATCTCTTCTTCAAAGCGCAGCGAGAGTATCTCTCGGTAGATGACCGGCAAATCCGCCAGCGCACCGGCAACAAGCCCGGCGCGCTCCTGGTCGAGCAGACGGTCGAGCGCCGTGGGACCATCCGCGGCCAGCCGCGCCTGGCGAGGCTCGCCGGACGGATCGCCCGCAGCAGGCTCGTCCAGGCTCTCCGGACGGTAGCGCCGCAAATGGTCAATGGCCAGATTCCGCGCCACCGAAAATAGCCAGGCGTCGAAATTGCGGCTGGGATCAAAACGCTGGATGCGCTCGGCGACGCGCAGCCAGGTCTGCTGAAACAAATCTTCGGCCAAAGCCGGCTCGCGCACCAGCCTCAGCAGGTAACGATAGAGCCGGTGCTGATAGCGCGATAACAGCGCTTCGAGCGCTTGCGGATCACCTCTGCGTAAGCGGGCAACATCGGAATCGAGGCCCACGCCTCCCTCCCAGCTCAAGACCGCTGCATGGCCCATCATACGTTCCCTATATACGTTTGAGGCCGGCAAAAGGACTCAGGAGCCGTGATTCGTGGCCCGTGATCCGTGTCCCGTGATTCGTCCCGACAGGAGTCGGGACTCGCATAAAGCGCTCGTGACCGGTGCGGGCGGGAGGGGGTGCCCCCCACCCCCATCCCTGTTTTTCGTAAGTATGTGATTCAAAAGACTTTGTGAAAAAGTGCCATGCAAG
>DASWCG010000039.1:0-3531 GCA_036390175.1 Candidatus Acidiferrales bacterium
CAAATTCCACCGGAACGCTCAGCAAATCGGCCAGGCGCCCCGCCACCGGGCGCAGGCTGTATTTCGGGTCCGGCTTGCCCTTCGGCCGCCCGAGATGCGAAGCCAGCACGAGGCGGGCTCCGCGTTCGCGCGCGAGTTTCAGGGTAGGCAAAGTTTCGCGGATTCTGGTGTCATCGCCGACACGCCCATGCTCGAGCGGCACATTAAAATCCACGCGCACAAAGACGCGTTTTCCCGCGAGCTCGAGATCGCGAATCGAAAGCTTGTTCATCGAGCGATCTGTTTTCCGGGAAATTCGGGGCGCCTACAGCTTGGCGGCCATGAACTTGATCAGATCGCGGCAGCGGCAGGAGTAGCCCCACTCGTTGTCGTACCAGGCGAGAACCTTCGCGCAGTACCCAGCCACCACGCGCGTGTACTCCGCATCCACAATCGAGGAGTGGGAATTGCCGCGAAAATCGACGGAGACGAGCTCCTCCTCCTCGTATTGAAGAATGGATTTCATGGGGCCGTCCGCGGCGCGGCGCATGGCTGCATTGATGGACTCCACGGTTACGGGCTTCTCCGTGGTCACGGTTAAATCCACCACGCTCACGTTCGGCGTGGGCACGCGCATGGCATAGCCGTCGAGTTTCCCTTTCAGTTCAGGAATCACCAAGTGCAAGGCTTTGGCCGCTCCGGTGGATGTGGGAATCATGGAAATCGCGGCGGCCCGCGCGCGGCGCAAATCCTTGTGCGGCAGGTCCAGCAATTTCTGATCGTTCGTGTAGGAATGAATCGTGGTCATCGTGCCGTGCACAATCCCAAACGTATCCTGCATAACCTTTGCAACCGGAGCCAGGCAATTCGTCGTACAGGAGGCATTGGAGACAACGTTGTGTTTGGCGGGGTCATAGGTCTTCTCATTGACGCCAAGCACCAGCGTATGGTCGGGATCGGTGGCCGGCGCGGAGATGATCACCTTCTTGACCGGTCCTTTGATGTGCTTGCGCGCCTCCGGCCCGGAAGTAAACAGTCCCGTGGACTCCACCACGATCTGCGCGCCCACCGATGCCCAGTCGAGCTGCGCCGGGTCCTTGACCTTGAATACGCGGAAGCTCTTTCCGTCCACCGAGATGCTGTCGTCGGTGTGCTTCACGCAATTCGGCAGATTGCCGAGGATCGAATCGTACTTCAGCAGGTGAGCCAAAGTCCTCGGATCGGTGATGTCGTTGACCGCCACGATCTGGATCTCAGGATCGCCGAGCGCCGCGCGCATGATGTTGCGGCCGATGCGCCCGAAGCCGTTAATTCCCACCTCGATGGGCATGCTCCCTCCGGAAACCGAACTGCCAAACCTATCGCTGCCAGCAATCTCAGAGCCATCCGCCAACGCAGTCCCTTAGATTGCTCTCAATCGCTATTCTTCTAGCGAAGCGAAGCAGAAATGCTACGGTGCATGCGCGCGGATGTCAAACGCGAGCGGGAAGGGTTTGCCGACAATTACGGATATTCGGTGACTCTGACGACTTTATCGCCCTCAAAGCGCACGAATGTCGTCTTGGCGGGCGGTTTCCCGTAAATCCAATCCTCAATATCATTGCCATCCGCATCTCGCTCGCGGACTTTCCGTTCCGGGCGGCCCAGAGCCGCAGTCACCGCGTCGTGGTCCATGCCTACTTCGGCGCGTTTCGCCGCAACGGCCTCACGAAATTTCGGAGGAAGCGAATCGGTATATTGCACCGCCGCCGATCTCTTGGAAAAATCCAGAACTCGCGCAAGGTACGCCTTGAGCTGCTCCCCGGTCATATCCGGAACAGAGCGGTCGAAATCGAGAAATATGGTTGCGCCGGTCTTTTGCGGAACTACCGGAGCATTGTCGGGCGTGGTCTTCGTGCCGGTGGAAACGGGCAGTCCCAAGCCCCCCTCCACGTGGATGCGCTCGCGCCACGAGGTCTTCCCCTTTGGCCCGTTGTTGATGTCTATCTGGACGTCCCTGTCGTGGAACTCGACCCGTGTAATCTGAACGGAATCGCCCGCGTTCAGCGCGGCGCCACCGGATAGGAGCGCTCTTCGCAGCGAATCCTGGTCCACCGGGGCGCCCGCTTTGAAGTGGTAGCCACTCTTGCCTCCCGGCAGCGGCGTCAGCACCTTCGCGAATTCACCGTCGACGTAGCGCAGGAGCTGTAGTTTGGATTGTTCGCTAAGAGGCGGAGCGTTCTCCGGCGGCGGGGCCACCGGCTGGCTGATCGCGGTTTGCGCCGCCGAATCGGGCTGAACTGCTGCCCCCGCCGGTTTCGCTGCGCCGTCGGGCGAGGCGGTGTCTTTGTCCGTTTGGGAACCGGGCTTGTTGTACCGCAAAGTGGGAGGGCCGCCCTGGTCGTCGCCCTGCTTATCGGAAGACTGCGTCTGGGCCGCGGCAGGCTGCTGGCCATTCTGCGACGCTTGAGGCAATCCCGCATACACTCCGGGAGCCAGGAGGAGCACGCTAGCGAAGACGATGGGGCCGAAACGCAACATGACTATGAACCAATCCGTGTTTCCCATTCTACGCCCAATTAGATGCTAAGGAAACTGCGGGGACACCGGGCAGAGGGATTTCTACCGCCGGCCGTCCGATCACTTTTCGCGAAGCGCATTTCTCCGGATTTTAGCTTCCTCGACTTTGCAACTTTAGGTGCGTTCCCGTGTTTAGCAAGGATTGAGCCGAATCTTGCGCTTTCCTTTACTTCGCGTGCCGCGTCTTTCCGAATGTAGACGGACTCAGTTCTCCGAAGGGCTTTCCGTCTACCTCCACTTTGTGAGTGGGGCACACGAGCCTGATGATGACACCCTGCACCCACGATGCACGATACTTCGCAGGGCTCGAGCACTGCAGAACTTCACAAATACCTTCGCTGACTGGGTCGAAATAGGGTTCCGGGTTCTTGGTTGCCATCGAAGATTCTCCTCTTCATTTTGCAGCTATGAGACCGGGCGGCTTCAAACAATCGGGGCGTTTGTCTGAAGGCTCAGGAACCGTCGCCCACGCGGGCACGGCTTAAGGCGTGTGACTAGACCTATAAAGTATACACCCGTGCACGGCACATGCGCCTCGCTCAAAACAGGTCTGTGTTGATACTTTTTATGGCTGAGCGAACCGCTTCTTCGCTCCTACTCTGATGCGAACTCCTTCGCGATCAATGCCGTGCGGCAGAAGCTCCCCCCCAGCCGCCGAGACTGCGGCTTCCACCCGCGCCCGCGCCTGGGGATCGATCAGCAGAGCCACACAGCCTCCGCCGCCCGCGCCGCAGACTTTGCCGGCCAGCGCGCCTTGGCGTCGCGAAGCGGAAAGAATGCGGTCAATCACCGGCGTGGAAATCGTGGGCAAATTCCGCCGGCGAAACTCCCATTCCTCACGGATGAGCCTGCCGGTTTCGTTCCAGTCGTTTCGATTGAGCGCAGTAAAGAGCCGACGCGCCACGTCCGTGATGCGCGCCAGATTGCTAAAGATTCGCTTATCGCCTTGAATGTGCCGCGCGAAAACTTCCCAGTTGTTTATGCCGTGCTGCC
>DASWCG010000040.1:0-4272 GCA_036390175.1 Candidatus Acidiferrales bacterium
GCCGCCCTCGAGCGCCAGTTGCTTGACCGTGGCTGCACCCCCGCCGCCACGCCTGCGGCCGCCGATATCGTCGTCGTCAACACCTGCACTGTCACAGCCTCCGCCGATGCCCAGGCCCGCGACGCCATTCGAAAGCTTCACGCCGCCAACCCCGCCGTCCGCATTATCGGCACAGGCTGCTATGCGCAGCGTGCCCCCGAAGAGCTGGCCGCACTCCCCGGCGTGGCCTGGGTCGTCGGCAATTCTCACAAGCCGCAAATCCCGCAGCTAATCGATTCTTTCTCCGCCGCCGCGCCCGTTGAATCTGCAAACGATTTTTTCCCCGCCGCCGCCCTGCATTCTGGCTCGACGGTTCCGTTTCGTTCCTTTGTAGGGGCGCAGCACCTGTCCCGGCCCGGTCGGGATGCTCCTCAGCTTGCCGAGATTCTCACCGGCAACATCTTTGACCGCACCGAATTTCTCTTCGCACCCGTCCTCGGCGGGGAAGGGAATCACACCCGTCCAACTCTCAAAATCCAGGATGGCTGTGACTCCCGTTGCTCTTACTGCGTCATTCCTTTCGTCCGCGGCAAGAGCCGCAGTCTCCCACCCGGCGCCGTGATTCAGGAGATCCGGCGTCTCAGCGAAGCGGGGTACCGCGAAATCGTTCTCAGCGGAATCAACCTCGGCAACTACGGCCGCGAGCTTTCGACCCGCGTGGAATTCGAAGATCTTCTTCGCTGCATCCTCGACGAAACGTCGGTTGAACGGCTCCGAATAAGCTCCATCGAGCCACTCGATGTTACGCAGGACCTCGCCAATCTCTTTGCTTCCACCGATCGCATCGCCCAACACTTCCACATGCCCCTGCAATCTGGCTCCGACCGCATCCTAGCGGCGATGCACCGCTGGTATCGCGCCGAGCACTATGCCCGCCGCGTCGAACTCATCCACGAACGCCTCCCGCATGCCGCCATCGGCGCTGATGTCATCACCGGCTTTCCCGGTGAATCCGAAGACGACCACGCTGCAACGCTGACCTTCATTGAATCGCGCCCCTTCACCTATCTCCACGTTTTCTCGTTTTCGAAGCGTCCCGGCACTAAAGCTGCCACGCTTTCGAACGAAGTTGCCGGTGCCATCATCAAGCGCCGCGCCCGCGAACTCCGCGCCCTCAGCGAAGCCAAATCCGCCACCTTCCGCCAATCCCAACTCGGCCGCACCCTCCGCGTCCTCACCCTCCGTTCGGCTGATTGTGGAGATGGCTCACAACAGGACACCACTCCCGCGCTCTCCAGCAATTATTTGAAGCTCCGCCTAAGTGGGATTCATCCCGCCAATTGCTGGCTTGATGTTTTGATTTCAGCCGAAACTGGAACTGCTCTAGTAGGTGAACCTATTCTTTCCTGCTCTGTGCACTCTGCGCCTCTGCGTTAATTTTCTTATCCCTCGAAAATTACCTGCGCCAGCGCCTGACTCTCCGTATGCGTGATGCTGAGCGCTACACTCTTCACCCCAATCTGTTGCGCAATCTTTGCAGCCTCGCCTGTTATCGCCAGCGTCGGACGCCCGCTCGTCTCTCGCACCACTTCCAAATCCACCCACTTCACCCCGCGCCGCCAGCCCGTCCCCAGCGCCTTCATCGCCGCTTCTTTCGCCGCAAACCGCCCCGCATACCGCTCATACTTGTTCTTGAACCGCTCGCAGTACTCGCGCTCCCTCGTCGTATAGACCCGCCTAAGAAACACTTCCCCATGGCGCTCGATCGCCCCCTGGATGCGTTCCACTTCCGCAATGTCCACGCCCATCCCAATAATCAAGACGCCTCCAGCGCCCCCACATTCGGTCCGGCAGCCGACTCCGATTATACTGGTAGACTTGTGGCTTCCACGAAATCAGTAGCGGCCAAGCGCAGTGTTCGCAAATCAAGCGCTCGCGCCGCTGATAGAACTGCCTGGAACGAGTGTAACGTGCGCTCTATTCGAATCCTCGAAGTGCCCGCCCTCGCAAAACTCCCTTGGCTCATTCACGGCTTCAGCACTAGGCCCGGCGGTGTCAGCGCGATCGACGGCGAGAAAGTCCTCAATCTCGGCTTTACCGAATGGGACACCAGGGAAAACGTACTCGAGAACCGCCGCCGCTTTCAATCCGGTATCGGCGCATCATCCGGCCTCAAACTGGTCACTCTCCAGCAAATCCATTCGGACGTCGTCCATCTTTTCGACGCCGCCCCCACCGAATCCTGCCGCGGCGACGCCTCCGCCACCAACCGCCCCGGCCTCCTCTTGGGCGTCCAAACCGCCGACTGTGTTCCGATTCTCCTCGTCGATCCCAAAAGGCGCGCCGTCGCCGCCGTTCATGCCGGCTGGCGAGGCACGCTTCAGCGCATCGTCGCAAAAACCATCGGCAAGATGCAAATGCAATTCAAAACCAGGCCCGCCGAGCTCCTCGCCGCCATCGGCCCTTCCATTGGTGGCTGTTGCTACGAAGTCGGCACGGAAGTTGCCACCCAGTTTCAATCCCAATTCGCCGAAGCCCCCGAGTGGTTCGACGAATTTCGCACCGGCGACGAGCCCAATCCCATCCAGTGGCTCAACATGAGGCCCCCTGGCCACCAGCCTCCGCCCAAAAACGTCCTCCTTGATCTCCGCAAAGCCAATCGCGCCCAACTCCTGGCCGCCGGCCTCCGTGCTCCCAATATCTTCGTCAGCGATCTCTGTAACGCTTGCCGCCGCGACCTCCTCTTCAGCTACCGCAAAGAAGGCTCCCAGAGTGGTCGCCTCCTCTCCGTCATCGGCATCCGCATTCCTTAACTACATGTCCTCTTTGGAGTTATCTCGAGCGCCCTCTCCAAGAATTTTTCCGCAAAAATCGCTCTTGACTTTTCCTTAATTTGTGCTATTCTTTATCTCGTAGATAACTGCATTTGGGAGTGCGGGACCTTGGTCCCGCTTTTCTTTTTCAAGTTGGCCAATTCTGCTTTTGCTAGTCCAAAACAGCCAAAATCGTGCCCTTTAGAATCAACAAGTTACGAAATGCAAATCTGTAACTCCTTTCTTTTGATATTCTTCCAAATTGGTGGGGGTGGGGGCTGCCCCGTGAAACTGGATCCGGGCAATAGGCTCGAGCTGGGGTTGCACTGACTTGTTCTGATTGCTACGGGCTAACCACTGGCAACGGAGCACCATCAATTTGCAGCAGCGCCAGTTGCCCACACGCCGCCATCACGTCTCGCCCCCGCGAGTAGCGCACAAACGCTGGCACGCCCCGCTCCACTAGGATCCGCCGGAACTCTTCGATTCGTTCCGGCGATGGCTCGCGGTAGGGAAGTTCTCCCGGATTCCATGGAATCAAATTCACTTTCACGCTTTTCAAAGGCGCCAGCAGCCGCACCACGCGCCGCGCATCCTCCGCCGCATCGTTCACCCCGCCGAGCATCACGTATTCAAACGTCAGATGCTCCCATGTTCGCAGCGGGTATTCCTTGCACGCGGTCATCAGCTCGGAAAGCGAATATTTCTTGTTGATTGGCATCAACAAGTCCCGCTGCTCATCATTTGACGCATTCAACGAAATCGCCAGCTTCGGCCGTACCTTCTCCTGCGCCAGCCGCTCGATTCCCGGTACGATCCCGCTCGTCGAAAGCGTCACGTGTTTTGGCGAGATTCCCATGCCTTCCGGGTCCAGCATGATGCGCACCGCCGCCATCACCGGCTCGAAATTCAACAGCGGCTCCCCCTGTCCCATCAACACGATGTTAGTTTGCGGCGCCAGCCCAGACTTCGTAGCGGCGGGCTTTAGCCCGCCATCTTTCTTTTCGATGCGCGTGCCTCGGTGCGCTTCTTCGAGCGGCAGCAAAACTTGCGCCAGGATCTCTCCCGCCGTCAGGTTGCGAATCAATCCGAGCTGCGCCGTTAAGCAGAAATGGCAATCCACGGCGCAACCGGCCTGCGTGGAAATGCAAATCGTCTGCCGCCCCTCGCTCGGCATGAACACGGCTTCCACCGAGGCCGGCTTCTGCATGCGGCCCGCTTTTTCTTTTCCGCTCTTCTCTGCGTTCTCTGCGAACTCTGCGTTGAAATCTTTGCCTTCTTCCATGTTTCCCAAGCCGAACAAATACCGCACCGATCCATCCGTCGACGCAAACCGCTGCTTCACCTCGGGAAGCGTAATCCGCGTTTCTTTTCCGAGCCGCTCCCGCAGCGCCGCGGGAAGATTCGTAATTTGCGCTACATCAAATTTTCTCTCCGAATACAGGCCATGATAAATCTGCGCCCCGCGAAACGCCGGCTC
>DASWCG010000041.1:0-21632 GCA_036390175.1 Candidatus Acidiferrales bacterium
GCGGGGCTCCGCGGCGAACCCCAGCGTGACGCTGCGCATGTCCGAGCCGACTTTCGCCCGCATCAGCGCCGGCATGATTCCCTCCATGGCCGCCATGCTCGAAGGAAAAGTGGAGGCGGAGGGAGACCTCAATCTGCTGGCCCGGCTCGGTGAGATGTTTGGCGGGCCTTCCGGTTTTTAATTTGCGTTTTGTTGCATCGAGCTTCGCCAGGCCAGCAAAGGCCATGCTAACAGCGCTGCCATGGCAATGGCCACCGCGATTCCGTTCGCGCGGTAGAAACTGTTTGGCTGGCTGAACAATTCCACCGCGGCCCGGGAGAGCGCGGCGATCGCGGCGATCAGGAAATAGCCGAGCAGGTTGAAGCGCACCAGCCGCCGCGCGCCGAGAACGGCAATCGCCAGAACCAGCGCGCGCCCCAGAAATAGCCGGAAGAAGTCCGACGGACTTCCCCAGTCGCCTGCGAGCGCCGCGGCCAAAAGAAAAAACAGCAGCAATCGCACCCAACGCTGCCGGAAAATGGCTCCAAGAAATCCACCGGCCAAAGCAACAAGTCCCGCCAGGAACAGTGCGCTTATAATCGTTCTTCCGATTTCCTGTCCCGCCGGCAAATACGCATCCAAACTTCCCGGCAGCGCCGCGGGAAAAGAAGCGTGAAGCGTCGGCCAAAACCTCTCGAGCAGAGCCGGCAACCGCATTGCGCCCAACAGCGCCGCGCTGCCTCCCGCAGCAATTCCCAGCGCGTCGCGATAATATTCTCGCGGCATTCCAGTCCACGAAGGCAACCGCTCCTCACCAAACGCCCGCGCGCAAAAATACCACGCCAGCCCAAACAGCAGCATCAATCCGCCAAAGTAGAAACCCGCGCCAAAAATCACTCCGATGCCCAGTCCGCCAAGCAGAAACTTCAGCGGGATTGCCGTATCGTACTGCGCCAGGAAAGTGGGAATCCGGTTGCCGAGAGAAAAGATTGCGATGAACCCCGCAAGCGCCCACACGGACCACAGCGCCATCTGCCGCCACGGAATGGAAGCGGCGGCAGGCGAGCGCAGGTTCTTCAGAAAAATCACCAGAGGCGTGAACCCCAGTGCGACGTAAAACACGATCATCCCGATCTTGTAGAGCGTCCGGCTGAGCGTCTCCTCCCCTTGCTTGCGGCGCCATTCCTCGGGAATCTGAATGAATGTGCGGTAACCGGACACTTCATCGCCGTTCACTTGTAGTTCGATGCGCTCATGAGCTGCGTCCGCTTCGCTCTTCGCCGCCGGCTCGAGGGACTTCTTCTTTTCCCAGGTAATCGTGTGGTCCACGCGCTTCGGGCGCTTGTCTGATTTGCCCTCGACAAGCTTCCATTGGCTCAAGTCGAGATGCTTTTCATTTCGCAGATATACTTCCGCGCGCGCTTGCGCCTCTTCCTTGCCGAGTGACGCGCCGGGAGCGTCTTCCGCAAGAGTATGACAGAGGGCGTGCAATGTTCCGTCGGGCCGCAGAATTACCGAGTACTCCTCCTTCTCGGAATCGCGGAAATACCGCACGCGCCAGAGTACTCCCGGAACTTTCTCTCGATGGATCCGGTTGGTTTCGTCCAGACCGATCTTTCGGCGCAGGTATTCGTTGGTGATGCCATCAACCAACGCGCGGTTGTCGCAGGAATTCGGCGTCACGCAATGGTTCACCAGCACGGTCGCGTGGCGATAACTCGCAGGGTCTATCTTCCGCTGACGCATGAAGTCATTGGCGATTCTCTGTGCCTGCCGCACGCTGATTTCATATTTGAACAAGCCGCCGATCTCCGCCGGCTTCACTTTCACGAGGAGAATAATTCCGAGGATCCCTGCAGCCAGGAGGAAGCCAAGCGCCCCCGGTGTGAGTGCATCGTATGTTTTCGCGCGCGCGGGAGCAGCCGACTCAGTGGGAGTCCGTTCGACAATGGCAGGTTCCGCCACGGCGCGGTTCAGCAAGGACTCATCGGTTTCGAATCGCCCGCGCACCAAGTACGAAATCCCCGAGACGCCTAGCGGTATCAGCGCTGCTGCTCCCACAATCGCGCCGGAGACTCTGAAGTATAAATTGTCGGATCGCAGCAGGAACAAACCGACCAGTGTTGCGTCCACGGTATAGTGCCAAATAAGGGTGGCCAGAATTCCCCAGCGCAGCATCACCACGCCGGCGACGATGCCAATAAGCCCGACTTCAATTCCCCGGATGTATCCCGGCTCTTGCGGGTAGTTGCTGTGGAGGAATCCCCATGCGAACGCCGGCAAGATGACCGCCAGAAAGCGAGACCCAGTCAGGCGCTGCATGTAGGGAATGGCGAACATTCGAAAGAGGAACTCTTCGCTTGTAGATGCCAAGAGACCGATCGTGAGCGCCGCAATCCATGGGATCGGGGTGTTCACGAGCTCGTCGTATTTCAGTTCCTGAGGCGCCCACACGCCGTAATTACGGCCGACGATGTAGAAGAGAACGACGTAGCCCACATGGAATGCAGCCATCGCCAGGCCGATTGCTGAAGAAAGAAAGAACTCCTTGGTACGAATACCCTTCCGTGTAAACGCCAGTGCCAGCCGCAGCCGGTGCGGATGGTCAGCGCGGTAAAGTGGCTCTGCTGCCGGCAATACGAGGGCCACCAGAAGCGCCGAAAACACTCCCCCCGCGAGAGCCAGAAAAACTCGCCACACCACAAAGCTTGCATAAGATGAGTTCGTGACATAACTTGCGCGAATGGCAGACCAGCCGTTCATGTCTTGCGCAAACACCAGCGCCGCAACGAATAGGCCGAGTACGAGCGCGCCTTTCCATCGGGCAAGACCACGGCGTGCGAGGCTATATAAGACCCAAAGCACCGCGCCGAATAACAGCATGTAGGGGATAATGGCAAAGAGCTCGATGGTGTCGTTGCTGGAGCGCAGCCGTTCGTACCCGCGCTGCCACGCCTCGGGCACTTTGAGGAATTCTTCGGCGCTTCCGGGGCGGTCGCCTTGCACGCCCACGCGCAGCCGATACGGTGCGTCTTTGGCTTTGAAGCCGCGCCGTTCCCAGGTGAACCACCAGTCCAGGCGATTGGTCCGCTGCTTGGAGTTTGCTTCTTCGGGGAGAAAATTCCAGCCGCTCAGATCCGCGCGGTAGTCGGCCCGCAAGAAATGATCTGCTACAGCCAGCGCCGCCTCGCGCCCGAGCTTCGCGCCTGCCTGCGCCTCCGGGATTATGTGTTCGTACCGAGTCACACGCCCGGCCGGGCTGACGTGCACCTTGAATTCTTCCTCCTGCTGCGGCCGGAAGAAGCGCGCTTCCCAGAACCATACGCTGAGCTCCTGCGACATCAGCCGGTTAGCCTGCGCCAGCCCCAGTTCGCGCTCAAGATAGGTTTTGGCGTTGTCGTCCACGCGGAAGATGATGCTCGATTGGTAGCCGTCGAGGTTCTGTCCCTGCGCGGTTACAAATTTCTTCGCTGCTGCGAGCGCATCGGCGCGCGACACGCGAAAGTCCACAGACGCCTCGGGAAACGCCACGAAGAAATAGCGCTGCGCGAACCACGCCCCCGCGATGCCGAGCAATATCCAGAGCGCGAGCACGCGCAAGTCTTTGGCTTCCAGGCGTTCACCGGCCACAAATACCTCCCCGCGGAAAAGACGAGCGACTCACTCTACGCGCGCGCCCCGGCCCGGCGCAAGTGTCGTCCTTGGAATGGCGGGGATGATATAAAAGAAATCGCATGGACCCCGCGCTCACGACGGAAGTCTCGTATTTGAAAGGGGTGGGCCCGCAACGCGCCGCGCTCCTGAACGAGCGGGGCATTCGCACGCTCGAAGACCTGCTGGCCTGCTTGCCGTTTCGCTACGAAGACCGCATCCGTTTCAGCAACATCCGCGAGATCGAGCCGGACAAGACGTACACGGTGCGCGCCACGGTCGCCAGCGGCGGCGCCGTGCGCTACGCTCGCGGCGGAAACGCCATCTACCACTTGCTGGTGCAGGACGCCACCGGTTCTCTGCACTGCAAATTTTTTCATGGCGGCTACCTCGAAAGCCGCCTCAAGCCTGGGCAGGAGCTGGTCCTGCACGGCAAAGCGGAGATTGACCGCCTGCGCCCCGCCCGAATCGAGATGGTCAATCCCCAGATCGAGTTGCTGGGCAAAGACGGCGCAGACTCCACCGAGGTGGGCCGCATCGTGCCCATCTACGAGGCCATCGGCACGTTCGGCTCGCGCGCCATCCGCCGCGTAATCTACCAGGCACTGGGCGGTCTCGACGAGAAGCTCTTCGATCCATTGCCCCAAGAGATGCTCTCACGGCTGGGCTTTCCTTCGCGCCGCGAGGCCATCCTTTACGCGCACTTTCCTCCCTCGACGGAAGACGTCGAAGCGCTGAATTCGTTTCGCTCGCCCGCGCATCAACGGCTGATCTTTGAAGAGTTTTTCTTTTACCAACTGAGCCTGGCGCTGGGACGCCGCGCCACGCGGAGCGAAAAAGGAATCGCGTTTCGCGTGCGCGAAGACCGCTTCCGCGAGGCGCTCAAGCGCATCTTGCCGTTCAAACCGACCGGCGCGCAAAAGCGCGTGCTCGCGGAAATCGCCGCCGATATGGAAAAGCCCGCGCCGATGAACCGCCTGCTCCAAGGCGACGTGGGCAGCGGCAAAACCATCGTGGCTTTCGAGGCCGCGGTCATCGCCATCGAAAACGGCTTTCAGTGCGCGCTGATGGCCCCGACGGAAATTCTCGCGGTGCAGCACTACCTTGCCGCGCGGGGAATTTTCAGACCCGGAGACTATCGCGTCGAGCTGCTGATCAGCGGCCTAAAGCCCGGTGAGAAGAAGGCCGCGCGGGAGCGCATCCGCAGCGGCGAAGCGCAGATGGTGATCGGCACGCACGCCTTGATCGAAGAAGAGGTGGCCTTCGCGCGGCTGGGGTTTGTGGCCATTGACGAGCAGCACCGCTTCGGAGTCCTGCAGCGCAAGCGGCTGATGGACAAGGCCGCCGCGCGCGGCACTCCGCCCGACGTGCTGGTGATGACCGCGACGCCCATCCCGCGCACGCTTTCGCTCACGCTCTACGGCGACCTTGACGTGTCCATTCTCGATGAGCTTCCGCCGGGGCGCACACCCATCGTCACGCGCCGCACCTCGGAGCCTCATCTTCGCGGCGTGTGGGATTTTCTCCGCCGCGAAGTCCAGCGCGGCCGCCAGGCCTATATCGTTTATCCGGTGATTGAAGAGTCCAAGATGGAACTCAAAGCGGCCATGATCGAATACGAGCGCCTCTCCCGGGAAGAGTTCCCCCATCTAAAGCTGGGCCTGCTCCACGGGCGGCTGCCGAGCGAAGAAAAAGAAGAAATCATGCAGCGTTTCCGCCGGGGTGAGATCCAGGCGCTGGTGGCCACGACGGTCATCGAGGTGGGAGTGGACGTTCCCAACGCAACGGTGATGGTGATTGAGCACGCCGAGCGGTTCGGCCTCGCGCAGCTTCACCAGTTGCGCGGACGCATCGGCCGCGGGGCCGAAAAATCACACTGCATCCTGGTTGCTTCCGAGCCGCTGACCGAAGAAGCCCGGCAGCGGCTCGACGCGCTCGCGGGCACAACCGATGGATTTCAGCTCGCCGAACTGGACTTGAAGCTGCGCGGCCCCGGCGAATTTTTCGGCACGCGCCAGCACGGCGTGCGCGGCTTTGCCATCGCCAATCCGCTCCGCGACGCCGAACTGCTGGGGCTGGCGCGCCGCGAGGCATTCGCGCTTGTGGAAACCCCGGAGCAGTTGCCCGCGTTGCGGCGGTTGCTCGATTCACTGGCGCCGCAGTGGCACCACCGCTATCATCTGGCGAAGGTGGGTTGAAGCTTGCGGATCGTCGCCGGCAAATATCGCAGCCGCATCTTGAAGAGCCCGCGGAAGCTCGCTCTGCGCCCCACGAGCGATAAACTCCGCGAAACGCTTTTCAATATTCTCGGCGCTGCGGTGGAAGGGTCCATTTTTCTGGATGTTTACGCGGGGACGGGGGCAGTCGGCATCGAGGCGCTCAGCCGCGGCGCTTCCGAAGTGTTCTTCATCGAGAAGCAGCGTCCCGCAGCGGAGCTGATCCGCAAAAATCTCGAGTCGCTGGGAATCACCGATTCCGCGAGCATCCTCGCGGTAGATGCAGTGAAGGGGCTGGAGATGCTGGTGCGGCGCAAATTCGGCAAACCCCTGCAGGCCGACTTCGTATTTCTCGATCCGCCTTACGAGCAGGAACAGGAATACGACAGCGTCCTGGAATTCCTGGACTCCGCGCAACTGCTGGCTCCCACCGGATACGTGATTGTGGAGCACCGCAAAGGCTTTTCCTTGCCGGGCCGGCTCGAACAACTGGAGTGTGTCCGCCTCGTTGAACAGGGCGATACCGCACTCAGTTTTCTCCGGCTGGCGCGCGCGGCGTGACGGGTCTATTGAGGCGGCGGCTTTTTGAACAAATCCTTCAGTGTGTCCTCCAGCGAGGACTTCTGCGGCTGACTGGTCTGCGTAGTATTCGCCGGGGCGGTTTCGAATTTCGGAGTCCCGTGCCCTGGAGCAACCTTGGGATTCGAGAACGTGCCGTGCACGGCAAAGGGAATCGCCGTGGCTTTGATGTTCTTGCCGAGGGCGGCGCCCAGAATATCCGTCGCCAGGCCGACGGGATTGGCCCCGCCTCCGGTCAGGACCGCCTGGCCGTTATACTCGATGGTCTGATCGAAACCGAAGCTGCCCTGCAAGTCCACCGTGCCCTCGGACGAATCCATGTGGATTTGTTTGCTGGCGACGCGGCCCTGCGCAACATTCAGATCGCCGTGAATCGTCTTGAACGGCGTGGTGGACATGTTGCTTTCGCCCATGAGTTTCGCAATCGTGCCTAAAGCGCCGCGCAGGTTCAGTCCCGGCAGCGTGCCGTCATGCACGTTAAAGTCCCCGGTTCCCGAAAGCGATTCCACCAGGCGGCTCCCTGCCGAGCCGGCCAGTTGCAAATTCAAATCGGCGGTGCCGGTAATCTTGCCTTTTGTTGCCGGATCCACCGATACAAACTTTCCGATATCGAAGTTGCTGACCTTCACGTTGGACGAAAACCGCATGGGGTTCTTCGTGCGGTCGGCGTGCGCCGCAAGCTGCAACGTCCCTCCATAAGCCTGCATTTGCGCGGGCCACACTTCGACGCGGTTGGTGAATACGCGCAGCTCCACCAGGCCGTCATTCGCGGTGTAGGGAGCAAAGCGGATGCGCTCGGCGGTGATTTTGCCTTTGGCGACGAGTTCGCTCGGGCCGCTTGATTCCGTGGTGGTGGTTTGCGCGGGGCGCTCGCCGCCGGCGCTCTTCTTTTCCGATTCAGTCTCCGCGAGGAGCGCGTTGACGTCGAGTTGCCCGGTGCTCAGCTCGAACTCCGCCACCGGCTTCATCAAGTCGGCGATTTTCAATGTTCCTTTTACGTCCGCGGCTTTCCCGAGCTGCGCTTTGAACTCGCCGTCAGCAGCCCCATCATGAAGCTTGACGCTTCCCGATTTGAATTCGATGGGCGCGCCCAGCCCGGCCATCTCCACTTTCAATCCGCTGAGATCCGCGTTGCCGGCAATGGTTTTGAGCGCCGACGCGTCGAGCGACAGGTTGCTCAATTCAAGATTCAATCCGGTCATTTGGCCGGTAGGTTCAACACGGCCACGGCTTGTGACCTGTCCCATGGAAATCGCCGCGCCGGTCAGCACAATCTTCCCAATTCCTTCGAGCGAGAACGAACTTCCGGCCCCCGAGTCCCCGCTTGCCTTGCCACGCTTTGCCCTCTGGCTTTCCCCGCCCGCTGTTGAAAAATCGTAATTGGCCCGCCCGCGGGCGTCGGTCAGTAGCGTGACCTTCGGCTTCACCAGCTCGATGGCATTGATCTGAATCTCCTTGTGGAGCAGCGGACCCCACGCCAGACTGCCGCTCAGCGTTTCGACGCTCAGGAAATCCCCCTGCGGAAATCCGGGAGGGTTGCCCAAGTGCGCATCGTCCACGACGAAGCCCACGGTGGGCAGGAACTTCGCGCGAATCTTTCCGATGGTCAGCTCGCGGCCAGTTTGTTTCTTGACAGCAGCGGAGACGAGCGCGCGGTAGTGGTCCACATCGAGAAAATAGGGTGCGATGAGCGCCACCACAACGAGCAGGGCAACCACAATCAGGACAGCACGCAACCAAGCCGGAAGGCGCCGGGAGACACCTGGAGATGGCGGAGTTGCGGTCATGGCAGGCCTCGGGGTGGAGAGATTTGCCGCATCTATCCTGTCAAATCCAGGGCGCTTCGGCAAGCGATTCCTGGCCCGCAGCGAGAAGCTCGGCGCGAAGGGAAGCCGCAGACGCCTTCCGGTCGCGGGAGTATAATCCGGTTTGTACCGATGGCTTTATGGGACAGCTCGTATAACCTCTTGAAGCTGCCGCGCCCCTTGTTGGTGCGGCGGGAGCCCCTCGGGCGCTGGCGGGAGCCGAAGCTCGCCGTTCCATGGGGCTCGTTCCGACAGAGCCTGGCAAGCAGCTTGGGGGCGCTAGTGCGCCGCCCGGTCGCTCCCAGAGCGTTCCTTGCCGGGCCGTACTTTCGCGATTGCTGGGTGCAGAGGCGTGTCCCCAAGCGCGCCGTGCTCGCCGCGGCGCTTTGGCACATCGTGTTTCTTGTAGCGCCGTATCCGAATTTTCTTTCCGCGCCCGGGAATGAACCTATCGGTGCGGAGACCGTGCTGACCTGGTCCGGAACGATCCGTGACTTGCCAGCTCTCGAATTGCCGGGAATAAAACCCAAGCCGCGCCTACGTGGCAAACCCGAAAGACCGCTCCCACCCAAGAGCGCCGATGCCTTTCATCCCCGGCAAACCATCTTCTCCGACCCGGTCCATCCCAATCATCCCCGGCAAACGCTCGTCAATTCCGCGGCGCCGCTCGAGCCGCCCAAGATTCTTCCAGCGATGCCGAACATCGTCCAGTTGGCATCAACAGCGCAGCCCGCGCGCCCGCGGCTCGAGATCAGCCGGGATGCGCTGGCCAAGCTCCGGCCGAGGCGAATGGCCATGCGGCGCGCCGAAGACGTGGCATTACCCGATATGCCCAATCTTGAAAAAAAGGCGGGCGATCTGAACATTGCGACAACGCCCATGCTGGTGCCCAAGCCGAAACTTATGCTGAATGCTTCGGCCGCGCCACGCGCCGGTTCGCGCAAGGCTGCGGGCGATGCAGTCCCCGCACCAGACGTGCCCATGGATGCGCCGTCAGCCGCGCTTCCGCAAACGCTGATCGCGTTGTCGATCACACCTGCGCCACCCACGGAGATTCTTCCTATCGTTTCGGGGAATCTTGCAGCGCGGATTTCGATATCACCCGAAGGAGATCGCCCCGGAGTTCCGGGAGGCTCCCCGGACGGGAATGCTGGTGCGAACCGACGAGCCGGAGAGGGACCGAGCAGCCTCAGCGGCGTCGGCACTGCCGGCAACCGAAACGGGTCAGGCGCGCCGGGCATCAGCATTAGCGGCGGAAATCCGAATGCGACTTCTCCCGTGTCGGGTCTCGGCGGAACCCCCGGCATCCGCTTCAACGGAGGAGTCGGAGGCAGCATCGCGCTGTCCGCCAGGACCACTCCGCGCCCTCCTGTTTCAGATACGCCGCATTCATCCGCACCGCACGACATCGGCGCCCTGAAGCCCGGCGCGCAGCCCGAGGCGATTTTCGGTCCCAAAAAGGTGTACACGCTTCACGTGAACATGCCGAACCTTTCGAGCGCCACGGGGAGTTGGGTGCTCCATTTCACGGAGCTGCGCGAAGATGCTCCGCCGCCGCTTTCGCCGGCGTCTGCGGCGGAGGTGACCGGGCCGGTTCCTCTGCGCAAAGTCGATCCGAAGTACCCGCCTTCGCTGATCCAGGATAAGGTCGAAGGGGAAGTGATTCTTTACGCCGTGATTCGCAAGGATGGTTCTGTGGACAGCATCCAACTGGTCCGCGGCGTGGACGATCGGCTCGACGCCGACGCCATGGAAGCGCTTTCCCAATGGAAATTCAAGCCTGCCGAGCGTAGCGGCGAGCCGGTCGAGCTCGAAGCCGTCGTGCGGATACCATTCCGCGTCGCCGGGTCGCGCTTTTGACCGAATCGATTGTCACTTCTTTGCGGGATTTCGCGGTTTCACAGATTTTCTTCGGCAAGTTTGACCAGCGTGTAAAGCGTGTAATTCACCGGCGTGGGCACGCCCAGCTGCGCGCCCTTTCGCGAGACGTAACCGTTCAGCGAGTCAATCTCCGTGCGTTTGCCGCGCGCCAGATCCTGCGCTGTCGAGGAAGTCGCGGGCCCCATTTGCTTCAGAAGTTTCATCGCGCCGGCGATGGCCGCCTTGGGCTCCGCCAGCGAAGGAATCTCCACACCGGCAGCCCGCGCCACCGCAAGCGCCTCGGCCACGACCATTTCGAGCAGCGGATGAGCGTATTCGGCGGCGGCCAGTTTTCCGTAGTTCACCCGGCCCAGCGCGCTGATGGCGTTGCCTGCGCAGTTCCAAACCAGTTTCGTCCACAACTCTCCGGCAATGTTGTCCGCAATGGGGCAACGTACGCCGGCGGTCTCGAAGAGCGCGGCCACGCGCGCGGTGCGCGCCGTCCGAGGACCGATCACCAGATCGCCCCGGCCGGAGTGCTTCACGCGCCCCGGCTCGGGCACGGCCGCGGCCACGTAAACTGCCGAGGAAATCGCGTCAATGCCGGCCGCGCGGCGCATGCGCTCGGCATTGTCCACGCCGTTCTGCATGCTTACGACGATCGCCTCCGGCTTCAGGTGAGGCGCAAGCTGCTTCGCAGCCGTTTCCGTGTCGAGCGTCTTGACGCAGAAAAGAACGATGTCCGCGGCCTTTGCCGCGGAGAGCTCCGTCGAAACTTCGGCGTTCACGCGTTCCTGAAAGGTCAGGCAATCGAGGAACAGCCCGTTCCGCCGGACGGCTTCGGCAAGTGCCGGGCGGCCAATCAGCACCACCGGAACGCCAGCGCGCGCCAGCATCCCTCCGAAGTAGCAGCCCACCGCTCCCGCGCCAACCACGGCAACGCGCGGCGGCATTTGCGATGGACCCGTCAAAGTTCGCCTTTCTCATCCAAAATTATGACCTGCAATTCCGAGAGCTGCCCGGCGCGGCTCGCGAGTCAGTCACACATCGCGAAATCACGAGTCAGGGCATTCTTCACGCCGTGACCACTGCAATTAAGCGGTCAATGTCCCGCTCGGTGTTGTACAGGTGCGGCGAGACGCGAATGCTCCCCTGTCGCAGGCTCGTGATGACTCCGGCCTTGCGCAGTGTATCGTAGAGGGCCGCGGTTTTTTCCGGCGAACGCGCCGCAAAGCAGCCGTAGGGCCCCCGATCAGCGGCATCCAGCGGGCTCGCGGGGATGCAGCGGTCCTTGGGCAGCCGCTCATACATTTGGTCGATCAACTTGCGGTTGTGAGCCGCAACCGTGTCCGGACCCGCGCGTACCACAAAGTCAAGCGAGACATCCATGGCCACCAGATTAAAATTGAAATAGCTGGCCGCTTCCGCGGTGTCCCAGCGCTTCGCGGCCGGCGCGGGTTTTGGGTCGTCGAAAGAAAGCGAAGAAAAATTATCCGACCCCGCGACGGCCATCCAGTAGAACGGCCCGGGGCGCATGTTGCCGATATGCTCGCTCTTGGCCCAGAAAAATCCCGTGCCATAGGGGCCCAGCAGCCACTTATATCCGGCGCACACCATGAAATCTGCCCCGAGTTTTTCGGCCTCGAGGGTCATGGCGCCGCAGCACTGACTGATATCCAGCAAGAGCAGCGCGCCCTGCGCGTGACATGCGGCCGCGACACGCGCAGCGTCGAGCAAGGAGCCGTCGTCGAAGCGCACCAGGCTCACGGAAACCAATCTCGTCTTTGCTGTCATCGCGGCGAGTAAATCGTCCGCGGTAATGAATCGCTCTCGGGGCGGCACGATCTTGAGCTTGATGCCTTCGCGTTCTTCCATGGGCTTCCATGCCGTGTATTGCAGCGGAAATTCGCCTTTTGCCGTGACCACTTCATCCCCCGGCTTCCACGACAGGCCATAAGCCACCGCGGCCATTCCGTTGCTCGCTCCTGTGGTAATGGCAATCTCCTCCGGCTTGCCGCCGACTAGCCGCGCGACCGAGGCGCGGATACGGTTGGGAACTTCAAAAAAAGTGGAATCCAGTTTCTGGTGCGGATATTTTTTCCATTCGATGGCTGCCTGGGCCGCGCGAATCGAAGCGCGCGGCATGGGAGCCTGCCCTGCGAGGTTCAGGTAGGCAACATCTTCAAACTCAAACCATTCTTTGCGCCAATCCATAAATGCCTCTTCGTGGTGCGATGCGCGTCGTCAATCGCGACGCGCCCGGCATTCATTGTTCCGGTCTTAGGGGGGAAGCACAAGCACCCGCCTGGAGTCGGCGGGCTGCCACATTGGACTGCCGGAATCCGTCAAAAATGCCCGCGCAGTTCGCGGAACGCCGAGACGATGACCAACTTGCCTGGGCCGCTCAACACTGCCTCGTGTTCCAGCATCCAGGTGTTCGCATTGGGGATGTACACGGCATTCAAACCGAGCTGCAGCGCCGGATTGATGTCGCTGCGCGGGCTGTTGCCGACCATCCAGCCGTGCGATTTCACAATTTTGTGCTTATTGACGAGCGACCGGTAGGTGACATGGTCTTTCTCCGGCACGATCTCGATAAATTCGAAGAACCCCTGCAAGCCGGAGCGCTCCACCTTGGCCGCTTGCTCCGCCGGCTCGCCTTTGGTGAACAAAATCAGCCGGTGACGCTCGGTCAAGTAGGCAAGCGTTTCCGGGACGCCATCCAGGATTTGCGGCGGCGTGCGTTCGAGCTCGACCACACGGGTGTGAATCGTTGCCAGGGTCTCGCGCCGCGCCATGGCCCCGGCCAGCTTGAGGTACGTTTCTTCCAGCGACCGGCCAAAGCTGCGCACGCCGTACCCATATTGGCGAATGTTGCGCCGCTCGGTTTCGTTCAGCACGCGCCGGATGTAATCCCTCGCGTAACCCGCCGGCTCGGTCAAGCTGATAAAATCTTCGATCAGCTTCTCGAAGAAAACATTGTTTTCCCAGAGGGTGTCGTCCGCGTCAATCAGTAGTGTGCTTCGCCGCATTCCCGATCTTTCTTTGATGCATCCCTATCAGGCCGGGTGAGCCTGGCCCAATGTATGCTTGTTCGCGGAGTTTCTGGAAGAGTTTATTGGCGCAGTCCAGCGCATCCACGTGTTGGGCATGGCAATCAGGACGCGCCGCCGCCCGCTCATGCCTGGAGAGAATCCCCGGAGGCCGCGCGCTTCACGGGGTCTTGGGCTCGCCCACCGCGAGCTGTTCGAGGATGGTCCGCGCAATCTTCTGGGTTTCGCCGAAGTGGCTGAGGTAGCTCTGGAACTCGCGGTTCAGCTCGCGCGCCTCCTCGGCGCCGAGCTTGGTGCGCAGGATCATGTCGCGGAGGCGCACCGGATGCGGCAAAAGCGCGTCCTCCTTGAGCTCCTCGAGCGCCGTCTGGACATCATAATGGTACATCGTGCCTCCCGCTCCCACTGGGTTGATCGAGGGATAGCCGGAACTTCAGGCACCCTATTCTACCCGCAGGCGCTCGACACCGCGCAGAAAAAGGCGCGGGTTCACACCAGCGGGCAGTCCAACATCGCAAGAGGGAAGCGGAAGGATTTCAGTTACGCAACGGGAGGAAGGAATTCGTAGCGGTCGATTCGGGCGGCGACACCGCACCGGCCATTGTGGCCCTCGACGCGAATCACCTGCCCGAAACATCGGATATTAACCTCTCCGGAGAGCAACACTTCCTTCGGGAGCGTCAGAACGAATTCAATTTCCGTGCCCTTCTCAAACGGCGCCTCCGCAAGGAAATACAGCCCGCGAAAGCTGACATCGCGCGTGTGCGCAAGCAATTCTCCGCTCCGCGAACCCTTGCGCCGGACGCGCACCGGTAGGCTCATCGTGAAACGCCGCGATGTGCGGCGCTCCGCCGCAGTCTCCATCATTCCCCTGGCAACTGCGCCCACTCTAGGCTAAAAGCTAACACGTTCCATTGTGCAGCGCAATGTTCGCGGCGCAGAACCACAGGCGCCGGCGACGTCAGCGATTGCCAGTACTGCCAGAACCGGCCGCGCTGCTTGGATTTCTCTTTGACCTGTGCCTGCCGGGGGAATAATATTTCGGTTACCCCGCGCTGTTCGGGTGGAGACTGTGATGCCGACCGAGCGACGCGAGCATCGGCGCGCGCAACTCAAGCTCCCGGTACGTTTGCGCTGGCCCGGGCCTCTCCGCCAGCTCACCGAAGTTTCGGAGACGCTGGACGTCTCCCGCGGCGGGTTGCTGGTTCGTTCCAGCAATGATTGCCGTTCAGGCGCGCCCCTGTGGGTCACGTTTCCGTACGATTCCTCGCTGTCGTCGAATCTGCCGGAGGCCCCCGCGCGGATCGCGCGCGTCGAGCGCCGATCTGATGATGGCCTGCTGATAGCCATCCACTTAGAGCCTTATGCCTTCGTCAACGGCTCCGGTCCCAAACCGCCTGTCGAGCGCCGGCGCAGCCCGCGCGTCCCGATCTCCGTTCCAGTCGCCCTTCGCGTCGGGTCAAGCCCCTGGGCCGAGGAGACCATGACTTTGGATATCTCCTCCCAGGGGATCCGCCTCAGCACTTTCCGCGTTTATTGCGAGGGGGAAGACATACGCATCACGCTCCAGGCGGGGCCGGTGGTTTCCGCCTGGCCCATCGCACGAGAGGTGCCGGCGCGGATTGTCCGCATTGAGCCGATTCCCGGGTCGAGCCAATGGCACGTGGCCCTGCGCCGCCTGCCATCACGATTCTGATGGCTTCTTGGTAAGGCATTCCGAGCAAAGGTTTATTGCGCGTCCGAAAACATTCTTCATCTCTCCTGCGGATTCTGTAGACTCCTTGCGCCAGGGAGCATCGAACTCTCCATGTCCGAACAGACGCACCGCTCTTTGTTTATTCCCGGCCCGGCGGGCCGTCTGGAAGCGATTCTCTGGACGCCTGCGCCGGAAGCGCCGAAGCCGCAATTTGCCGCCGTGGTATGTCATCCGCACCCGCTCTACAGCGGCACGATGCACAACAAAGTTGTCTATCACGTGAACAAGACGCTTGACCGGCTGGGCCTGGCGGTCCTGCGCTTCAACTTTCGGGGTGTTGGCCGAAGCGAGGGCGCTCACGACGAGGGCCGCGGCGAGCGCGAGGACGTCCATGCGGCTCTCGATTTTCTCGCAGCGGAGTTCCCCGGCGTGCCGCTTCTTGTCGCTGGGTTCAGTTTCGGATGCTGGGTAGGTCTGCGCGTTGGCTGCGAAGATGCGCGTGTGGCCGAATTAATCAGCCTGGGCGCGCCGGTCGACGGCTCCGACTTTTCTTATCTGCGGCAATGCGCCAAGCCCAAACTCTTTCTTCAAGGCGATCATGACCAGTTTGGCGCGAGGGCCAATCTCGAGACATTGGTCCGTTCGCTGCCGGGTACGAATGAGCTTGTCTTCATCGCGGACGCCGACCACTTTTTTACCGGGAAGCTCGAGGGTCTCGACGCCGCGCTCGCTGCGTCGCTCACATCGCGGCACCCGAACCTCGCTGCCATCTGAAGGCTGCCGGCCTTCACGCCGCCCCGCCGCGCTCGAACAACTTGCCGAACTGACCCACTGAAGCGGGCGCTACACTCACCAATCTTGCGTTGGCGCGAACGTGCTCGGCAGCGCGCATTCCCACCAGCGCTGTAGTCATCCCCGGGGTTGAGCGCGCAAACTGCAGTGCGCGCTCGGTATCGTTGTCGAGACCCAGCACGTCCGCGATAAATTGCGGCAAGTTTCGCGCCACCTGGCCTTGCAGCAGGGAAGCGCTCCCCATCAGCACGATGTCGAGCGCATGCGCTGCCTCAATCATCGGAAGGGTCCGTTCGTCCACCGCCTGATTGGCAAGCGTCAGCGCTTCCGTCATGCCGAGGTTCAGCGGGAGTTGAACGAAACGGAAGTGATGCGAATCTCCCGCAATTTCGTGCGCCAGGATTTCCAGATCGGCGAGCTGCAACCCTTCCGCGGCCTCTTTGGAGACGCGAAAGCCGTTCCAGGTCGCCATGCCATAGAAGCGAATCTTGCCGGCGGCAACAGCCGATTCCAGAAACTCGAATGCCGCGTGGACACGCGCAACAAACTCCTCGCGCGGGACTTCCCCAAGCTGTGTCTCCGGGTTGTGCACGTAATACACGTCAATGCAATCCATCCCGAGATTCCGGAGGCTGCGCGCGAGCTGATCTTCCAGGTAGCGCGGCGTCATCGCGTGGCACCCCGCAGCAATGTCCTTCGAGCGGAGCACGCCTTTCTGAATGTACTCGTTGAAGAAATATTGGTTGGGCTCCGCGGGCATTTCGCCGTCGGGCGTGAGATAGCCTCCTTTGGTGCAGACAATGATTTCCTCCCGCGCGAAACCGCGCCGGGCGAGCTGGGCAAGCGCGTCCCGAACGCTGCGTTCACTGCGCTGGAAGCGGTAGTTGATCGCGGTATCTATGAGGTTGATTCCGCTTTCCACCGCCGCGACTACAGCTTCCGTATATGCGGCATCGGTGGCCGCGTCGGGATTTCCGAGGTACGTGCCGATGCCGAGCGAGGAAACCGCGAGGCTCCCGCAGAGTCCGGGCAATTCCCGGAAATGTCCTTCCGCTGCGCGCTTGGCAAATCTCCCGGCGTAACGGCGCGTTCCTTCCGGAGTCGCAAACGTCGTCATCCTTTCTTCTCTCTCTCTTCGCGCGGCGCGAGCAAGCGCGAGCAGGCACGGAGAATGCGCCGGTAAGGCCAGTCGCGCTGGCGGTAGAAAATCTCGCCGTCGCGCGGTTTGCTGTAATACCAGCGCGACAGCAGAGCAAGATGCTCGCCGAGATCCTGGCGCGCGGGAGGACACGGCTCCGCGGGGGATTCGAGCTGCGCGCGCAGGATTTCCTCCACGGAGCGAGGCTCGCTGGCGAATTCAGCAAAGCGCAGGAAGAATGGCTCGGCAATTCGCCCGGCGCGAACCGTGAAGACGGCAATCGTTTGCCCTTCCGCGGCGCGCTGGAGAATGACGGCGTTGAGATCCTCGATGCGCCGCGCGATTTCCGGCAAGCCGCGCAGGATGTCGCCGACCTTGTCCAGGCGGCGATGCAGCGACGCCGCGCGCTCGAAGTCGAGCGATCCGCTCGCGGCTTCGCGTTCCTTCTCGATTTCCGCGGTCAGCGAGCTTCCGCAGGTGCCGAGAAAACCCACCACGCGCAGGACTTCCGCGTCGTAATCCTGTTTCGTGCAGCCCGCAAAACACGGCGCGAGGCACATTTTCATTTCCGAATAAATGCAGCCCGGAAACGACGGGTCGCGGCGGATTTTGATCTGGCAGCGCCGGATCTTGAAAAGGTCCAGAAATTTTTCGGCAAACGCATCGGCGGCGCGGCGCGACGCAAACGGCCCGTAATACAATCCGCCGGCTGGAGCGCCCGTGGCCTCGTCGGTGCGGATGCGGCGCGTGACGTAGCAGCGCGGGTAGGCGTTCGCCAAGTTCACTTTCAACAGCGCTGGAGGCCGCAGCCGCGCCAATTCCTGATACCGGCGCGGAAAGAGCCGCTTCGCGTGCTGGTAATACGCGAAGGCCTGCTCGAAGCGCGAGCCGGTCAAGCGGTAACGAACGGCTCGCGCGAATTCGCGAAGGTTGAGCCGCTTTGCTGACGGGTCGGGCGGGCCGAGCAAGCGTTCGAGGCGGCGCCGAAGATCGGCCGCGCGGATCAAGAACGGCTCGGCCATCGTCTCGCGCGGTTCGATCAGGACGACTGCGGGCAGCGGCGGAAGGGCGGAGAAAAAATCCGCGCCGCGCGCCGCGTCGAATTCGAGGCTGCGATCAAGTTCCAGCACACGGACAGAATACTACGGCGCGCCTCAGTAGGCCTTCAGAGCCCAGGAGGCGATCACCAGGCGCTGGATTTCGCTGGTGCCTTCGTAAATCTCCGTGATGCGCGCATCGCGGTAGGCGCGCTCGACGGGGTACTCGCGGCTGTACCCGTAGCCGCCGTGAATCTGAATTGCTTTGTGCGTAACGCGCGTGGCCATTTCGCTGGCAAACAGTTTGGCGATGCTGGCTTCCATGCTGAAGCGCGCGCCGGAGTCCTGCTTCCAGGCGGCCTTGCGCACCAGCAGCCGCGCGGCGTCAATTTCCGTGGCCATGTCGGCGAGCATGAACTGGATCGCCTGGAACTGCGAAATGGGCTGGCCAAACGCCAGGCGCTGCTGCGAATAGGCGAGAGCCGCTTCGAAGGCGCCCTGCGCGATTCCCGTGGCTTGGGCGGCAATCCCGATGCGGCCGCCGTCGAGCGTCGAAAGCGCCACTTTGTAGCCTTCGCCTTCGTTGCCGATGCGGTTTCCCGCCGGCACGGCACAGTCGGTGAAGGAAAGCTCGGTGCAGGCCGTGGCGTTGATGCCGAGTTTCTTTTCTTCCTTGCCGACCTTGAAGCCCGGCGTGCCCTTCTCGACGACCAGCGCGGTGATGCCTTTCTCGCCCTTCGCAGCGTCGGTATTCACATAGACAATCGCAGCGTCGGCCGCTCCCCCATTGGTGATCCAGGCCTTGGTGCCATTGACGACGTAGGTGTCGCCTTTGCGCACGGCCCTGGTGGTCAGCGCAGCGGCATTCGAGCCGGCCTGCGGCTCGGTGAGCGCGTAGCAGCCGATTTTTTCGCCGCGCGTGTAGGGCAGAAGAAATTTTTTCTTTTGTTCGCCGGTGCCGAAGCGGTGGACGGGGTCGCAGAAGAGCGAATTCTGCACCGAAAGGATCACGCCCGTGGAAGCGCACACGCGGGAGATTTCTTCGATGACCATCGCGTAGCTGGTGTGGTCGAAGCCTGCGCCGCCTTCGGATTCGGGAAAGGCCACGCCGGTCAAGCCGAGCTCGGCGGCTTTCTTGAAGATTTCGCGCGGGAACCGCCCCGTCTCATCGAGCTCCTTGGCGAGCGGCTTCACTTCGCTCTCGGCGAATTCGCGCACGGTGCGCTGCAGCAGCGTCTGCTCTTCGGTCAGGTCCAGATTCACGGGTGCTCTCCGCGGCCGCGCCAGGCGCGGCGGGATGGACGGAATTCTATCGTGACTCGCTGCTGGTGTCATGCCCGCCGCGAGTCGTGACTCGTGATGGATGATCCACGGGCTCTGTGGGGGGACCATGGGGTCCACGCGGCAACCGGGCGTTACAGAGCTTTGCGCAGCTTCTCGTAGGTGGTGCGGAGGTCTTCGGGCTCGACGCGGGTTTCGCCGACGACGGACATGAAATTAGCGTCACCGATCCAGCGAGGCAGCACGTGCAGGTGGACGTGGCCGGTGACACCGGCTCCGGCAGCTCTTCCCAAATTCATGCCGAGATTAAAACCGTCGGGTTTGTAGGCAGCCGCAAGCGCTCCTTCGGCCCGCTGAGCCAGCAGCATCATTTCAGCGAGTGTTTCAGCGTCGCAATCCTTCAGGTCCGGAATGTGGGCGTAAGGAACGATCATCATGTGTCCGGAAGTGTAGGGGTAACGGTTCAGGAGGATGAAGTTTTTCTTTCCGCGAAACACGATGAGGGTTTCTGCGTCGTCTTTTTTTTCCAGCGCCGAGCAGAAGATGCAGCCGGTTTGCTTGCCCGCCGCTTCCGCCATGTAGCGGTAGCGCCAGGGTGTCCAAAGGTAGTCCATGCCGCTGCGGTCAGCTCTTGGAAGGAGGGGTGCCAGCCGAGCCGTCGGACGCGCCCGAAGCGGCGCGCGCCGCCGCCTCGCTGTTGACGAAATCCTTCAATTCCTTGCTCGGCTTGAAGAAGAGAATCTTTTTTGACGGCACTTCGACTTTTTCGCCGGTCTTGGGATTGCGGCCCACCCGCCCGCGGCGGCTGCGCGTGCGGAAACTGCCGAACCCGCGGATCTCGATTTTGTCGCCGCCCTGGAGCGCTTGGATGATGCTGTCGAAAATCGTCTCCACGACGGTTTCCGACTCTTTGCGCGGCAGTTCCGTCACGCGCAGGAGCTCCTCCACCAGGTCCGCTTTCGTCATCGTAGAATCTTTGGCCATGTTTCCCCCGCGCTCGCACGCCTCTACGAAAACAAGGCTGCCGAAATTCTGCGCACCCGGGACGGGCCAACGGGGCAGGAACCCGTCCACCTAGTGGCCCTTCCATACCACTAAACCAGCCCAAAGGTAAAACGAAATTTGCGAGCTCGCGTCATGCCTCCGGAAGTAACCACAGGAACGCAGCCGGCCACGCAATCAGGTGCTACAGCGACTCCCGCTTTGAGAGGATGGCGTCGCCAATGGTCGCCGTGGGCGAAGACTTGGATGACCTGTATTCATCCATATCGCGCCGCTCCGCCTGCTTCACGGCCGCGCGATAGCTCAGCCCAATCTTGTGCTGCTCGCGGCTCACCTTGATAATCTTGAAATCGTATTCCTTGCCTGCTTCGAGTGGTGCGCCAGCCTTCGCGCCGGCGCCGCCCGGGCCGTGCCCAAAGGACTTGCCTGCGGAATCACCCTTGTGGCGCTTGTCTTCGATTTCGGAGATGTGGCAGAGCCCTTCGATGCCCTCGGCCAGTTCGACAAATGCGCCGAAAGTCGCCATACGCGACACTTTGCCGCGCACCAGAGATCCCACGGGATGCCCTTCGAAGTATTTCGCCCAGATGTCGTTCAGCTGCTTGACGCCGAGCGAAACGCGGCGGCTGGCGGCGTCAATCTTGAGCACCTTGGCGGTAACGGCGTCGCCCTTCTTGAAGTGCTCGCTGGGATTCTTCACACGCCCGGTCCAACTGATGTCGCTGACATGGATCAGCCCGTCGAAGCCTTCTTCGATTTCGACGAACGCGCCGAATTCGGTCAGGTTGCGCACTTTGCCCGTGACAATCGTGCCCACAGGATATTTTTCCGCAAGTGTCTGCCATGGATCAGGCTGGGCCTGCTTCATGCCCAGCGAGACGCGCCGCTGGTCGGGCTTGACGTCGAGGACCAAGACATCCACTTCGTCGCCGGTTTTCACGAGCTTCGAAGGATGCTGCATGCGCTTCGACCAGCTCATCTCGGTGATGTGTACCAACCCCTCGACGCCGGTTTCGAGTTCCACGAAGGCGCCGTAGTCCGCAATGCCTACGACCTTGCCGCGAGTCTTCGTCCCCGCGGGATACCGCTGCGGCACGGTGGCCCAGGGGTCGGGCAGCAATTGCTTGCGCCCGAGCGAAACGCGCATTTTCTCTTTGTCGAACTTCAAGATCTGCACTTGGATTTCCTGGTCCGTTGCCACCACTTCGTTAGGGTGCTTGACTCGCGCCCAGGAGAGATCGGTGATGTGCAAAAGGCCGTCGAGGCCGCCGAGATCCACGAAGACGCCGTAGTCGGTGATGTTCTTCACCTTGCCCGTCAACACCTGGCCTTCGGACAGGGAGTCCATCAGCGCCGTTCGCTTGCCTTGCAGCTCTTCTTCCAGAATTGCGCGCCGGCTCACCACCACGTTTCCGCGCTTGCGGTTCAGCTTGGTGACGCGGCACGGCAACTCCTGCCCCACCAGGGTTTCGAGATCCGGCGTCGGCCGGATGTCGTATTGCGACCCGGGAAGAAACGCGCGCACGCCGATATCCACCACCAG
>DASWCG010000042.1:0-2463 GCA_036390175.1 Candidatus Acidiferrales bacterium
ACGCATCAATCCGAGCTTGCCGCCGGAATCTTCCGCCGCCTGCTGGAACAAAACGCCGCCAATCCTTCCGTTCACCTTCTCCTCGGGCAGGCTTATGCCCAGCAGGGGGACTTTGCCGGCGGTCTCAACGAACTGAAATCCTCCCTACAGCTCGACCCGCGTCTCCCCGAAGCCCACTATTTCATGGGCCTCATCCATCTTCGCCGGAGCGATTTCGAATCCGCGGCCGCGGAATTCCGCGCCGAGCTGGAGATTCGCCCTGCCAATCCGGTCACCACCTATCATCTCGGCTACTCTCTTCTCTTGCAGGGTCACGCGGAGCAGGCTGTGGCCCTCTTGCGCGAGGTGGTCCACGCTAAGCCCGACTATGAAATGGCGCGTTTCGAACTCGGCCGCGCGCTGCTGCAGCAAGGCGATGCCGCCGGTGCCATCGAGAGTCTCGAAGCTGCAAAAAAACTCTCTCCTGATCTTGACGCCACCTACTTTCAATTGAGTCAGGCCTACCGTCGCGTCGGCCGCTTGCCGGAAGCGCAGCAGGCTTTAGCGAACTATAAGAAACTCATTGAGACCAACAGGTTGAAGAAGCGCGAAAGCCTCGAAGCGGATAAGCCATGATGCAGTTGGGCCGCTGGCAATGTCTCCTGATATTCTTTCAAGCGGAACCCCCTCGGTCAGACACTTGATCAGACAAAGCGAGAGATGACTCGCCATCCTTCGTAATAGCTCCTGCGAGAACCGCGCTACCCGCAAGTGTGCCCGAGCGGGGATTTCATTTCATGTAACGCTCGCTGCAGTTTCCTCACGAAACGCGCGGCGCACGATGTATCGTTAGCATGGAGCCCAAAGAGGGGCCTTCGGTCTGTCATGAAAAAGTTGCGCTTTTTGGTTTCCCTTACGACGGACGACAACGATTACCAGGTCGAACAGGCGAAATCCGCCGAGCAGATGGCTCGCAAACTGGGCGTCGAAATCCAGATCGTCTATGCGGATAACGACGCGATTACGCAGAGCACTCAGATCCTGAAAGCGATCCAGGCGGACGACAATCAGCGGCCGGACGCCGTTGTTTTTGAGCCTGTCGGAGGCACTGCTTTGCCTCAGGTTGCCCGGGCTGCCGCAGCCGCTGGTGTCGGCTGGGCCGTGCTGAATCGCGACGCCAACTACATCTCGGAACTGCGCAGATCGTCTCCTGCGCCCGTTTTTGGCGTGAGTTCTGACCATCTCGAAATCGGCCGCATCCAGGGCCGTCAGTTTGCCGCGCTGCTGCCCAAGGGAGGCGCGGTGCTATATATTCAGGGACCGGCGGAGAATTCCGCAGCCAAGGAACGCACCACGGGGATGCAGGAAACGAAGCCGTCGAATATTCACTTCACTTTGCTCAGAGCGCAGTGGACCGAGGAAAGCTCCCAGCGATCCGTGCGTTCCTGGCTAAAACTGAGCACGTCGCAAAAAGCGACGATTGACCTGATTGGCGCACAAGATGACTCGATGGCCATCGGTGCCAGGAAGGCCTTTGAAGAATTGCCGAACGAGTCGGAACGGGAACGCTGGCTGAAGCTGCCTTTCACCGGCTGCGACGGTTTGCCCAAGACCGGCGAAGCGTGGGTCCGCAGCGGCCTGTTGGCGGCGACCGTCTTTGTTCCTCCCAATACCGGCATGGCCATCGACATGCTCTGTCAGGCCATTCAGAACCGCAAACCCGCCGCCGAGCGCGCCCTCACCGTCCCCGCTTCGATCCCCGCCTTGGATCAGTTGAAACCGCACTGATGACCAATCGCGGGCCTCTCCAGTCTATAACCGTTGAGCGGACACAGAAGCACTCTCGAAGCTCCAGCTCATGCCGTCAATCGCCTGGCCCTTGATAAGTCGGCCTTCTACAGAAATGATCTGAACGGTAGATACGGTCACTCCTCACCCGCGTGTACCCTTTAGAAAAACGATTTTCGAAGCTTGTTTACCTGTCACATTGACGTATAATGCGGCGGAAACATTGGTGCTCATTCCACTACTGCGTTCGCCGAGGAGACACATGAAGAAGCAGCCCAGGAACTCCGCTATCGGCCGCAGGGAATTTCTTGCTGCCACGAGTGGTTTGTTGGCGGCTTCAGTCCCCGGGGGCGAGATGCTCGCCCACGCGGCAAATTCCGAGGCCCCGGTTCCAAGCGTATCGGCGGCCAAGCCCGCCGCCAACCTTCGCAAGATTCCCATCGGCGTCTTCGATCCCGTCTATGAACATCTCTCCCTCGACGCCATGCTGGACAAAGTTACCGCACTGGGTCTTGAAGCTATGGAGATCGGCACTGGGGGCTACCCAAACAACCGCCACTGTCCCCTCGACGACCTCGTCAATGACCGCGCTAAAGCGAAAGCCTGGCTGAAAAAGTTTGAAGACCGCGGTATTCGCGTTGCCACTCTCAGTTGTCATGGCAACCCCATTCATCCCGATCCCCAGCACGCCCAGAA
>DASWCG010000043.1:0-1725 GCA_036390175.1 Candidatus Acidiferrales bacterium
GGCGCGGTCATCCGCCTTTCTTCTGCGGTTGCTCCCGGACAATTGCTCTTTCTCACCAACGAAAAAACCAAAAAAGAAGTCATCTGCCAGGTCGTCAAATCGAAAAATTACCGGAACGTGAGCGGTTATGTGGAACTGGAATTCACGGAGCCGGTCGTGGGCTTCTGGGGTATGCGTTTTCCGGGAGATCGCGTTGTCACGGCGCCGCCTCCCGCGCCTGCAGCGCCGCAGCCGCTTCCTCCTAAAGTCGAAGCACCCGCGGCGATCGTCACTCCGAAAATTTCCGAAACGAAGCCCGCGATTCCTGCCGCAATCAAGAAAGATTCGGGAGCAAAAATCCCTGAGCCAAAACTCGTCGCTCCGCCGACACCCAGAATTGCACCTCCCGCGGCCCTGGCGCCCGCACGTGCGAACCCTGAAGTGCCAGTGAACGCCGCACCGGAGAAATCCATCGAGCCATCATTTCCGATTGTGGACCCCTCGCGCGGAGCGGATGCGAAGGCATTCATCATTGCGGCCCAGCCGGAAACATCGCCACTTCTTTCCACCCTCGATGAAGCGAACTCGCCTGCTGCTTCCGAGATGAAACCTGCCGCTCCTGCTGGTGTGAACGCAGCACAGTCTCCGGTTTCGACCGACCCGGAGACCGAAGCACTGAAACAGCACACGGCGCGCCTGCAGGAAGAGCTTTCCAGTTTGCTTTTCACGGGGGCAGCTCCCACTCCCTCCGCCAAGCCCGTGCAAAACTCACCAGCTCCTCCGGTCGTCGAAAAGAGGACGCCTGCTATACCTGCGGCGAAGGTCGTGGAATTCACCGAGACTCCGGAGCCGGGTCCCGTTTGGACAAAGCCTGCGGAGCACCTCAAAACCGCCGCGCCCTCGCAGAAATCCTCGTTCGATGACGAGGAACTGAAGATTCCCGCATGGCTGGAGCCTCTGGCCCGCAACGCGGCTGCACCTGCCTCGACCGAGGAGCCCGTCGAAAAAGAAAAACCAAAGCGAATCGCGGAACAGCCCCAGATCGAAGAAATTGCCACCGAACCGCTCGCCGCTGAGCCAAAGGAAATTGTCGTCGAGTTGCCGGCTCCTTCATTCGGCAGTGAGCTTCCGCTCGACCGTGGCGATCGTTCAACCGGGAGCGTTTCCCGCAGTTCGAGCAAAGGCCTCTTTGTCGGTGCGATTGCGGCGGCTGTCCTGCTGTTGGCGGGCGGGGGCTGGTGGTACATGCGCCAGCAGTCCAGCGGCGTTCCGACCAACGAGGCGCTGGCGCTGACGCCGCCATCCCCGGCGGTCTCCGTTCCCGCGGTGACGCTGCCATCGCAGCCCCAGGGAAATGCAGCAGTGCCGACAAATCCTTCAGCGCCAGTGAATCCCGCGGCGCAAAATAATTCGCCAGCGCAAACGAACACGGTTGCCCAGAAAAATTCCGCCGCGGAGCCCGCGGCTATTGCGCCGGCAAGCTTATCCACAACGCCGGCGCGCAATGCGCAACCCCCGTCGAATCCTGCTAACGGCGGCACTGCGGTGGCCAGCGCAGTTTCCTCTCAGCCCGCGCCAACTCCGGAACCAGTGAAGAAGCCGAGCCTCGGCGAAGTTCGCTTGGCGGCTCCTAAGGTGACCCGCCACCACACCTCGCAAAACGCCGTTGAACCTGACCCGGGACTTACCCTGGACGATGGGCGACCCGAGTCCGATACGGAAACGCTTAACGCGGGTCTTTCGGTG
>DASWCG010000044.1:0-10234 GCA_036390175.1 Candidatus Acidiferrales bacterium
CCCGCCCGCGGCGCGGACCGCCTCCACGCGCCATGCTCCCAGCGCCCCGGGCACTACGGTGATGCAGTTCAGCAGATCAAACGCGCGCTTCTCGAGATTCTGGCTGGTGATGTATTCGAGCGCCTGCCAGCGCGTCAGCCAGCGCGAACGATTGCCCACTTTGATGTTCCCCGCAATCGCGCCGAGCTTGGGATCGTTGAAATGGCGGAGCAATTTGGTCACGGCATCGCTTTCCACAGCGGTGTCGGCATCAATGGTGACCACCACGTCGCTGTGCGCTTCGGCCAGCGCCCGCGCCAGAGCGCCCGGCTTGCCGCGGTTCTCCTGGTGGATGATGCGCACGCGCGGATTCGCGCCGAAATGCTGGTCGAGGAGTTCCCCGGTGCGGTCCGCCGAGCCGTCGTTCACGACGATCACTTCGAGGTTGGCGTAGTCCGAGGCCAGCGCCGCCTCGACTGTCTCCAGGATTACATCCTCTTCGTTGTGCGCCGGAATCAGCACGCTCACGGGCGGCGGCGCCTCCAGGAGGTCACCGGGATTGGGGCGCAGTTTCTCGACCAGGGCCAACAGGCCGATTATCAGCGCGCGCCCGCTCACCAGCGCAATTCCCAGCACGAAAACGTACGCCATGCCCAGCCGCAGCCAGGAATAGATCCCGAATATGACGCCGTCAGCGCGCGCGGCAAACTGTTCCTGCGGCGTGATGGGAACCATGACCTCGGCGCGCGTCTTTCCGATCAAGTCGCTTACCAGCACCAGTTGATAGCCCTGCGCTCGCAAACCGTCAATGATTCCGGGCAGCGCCGCCACCGTGTGGCTCCGGTCGCCGCCGCCATCGTGAAGCAAAACGATGTTTCCTTTGGGCGCCTGGCGCATCACTTCCGACACGATCTGCTGGGCGGGAGGCAGGCCCCCGTTGGGGAGGCCCCAGTCGTGCGGATCAATCCGCGCCCCGATCAACAGGTAGCCCATCTCCTGTGGGGTGGGCAGCATTTTCACCTCGTCGGCGGTTTCCGGCTGCTGATCAATGCCGTACGGCGGGCGAAAAAGAATCGTCTTGATCCCGAGGGTGCTTTCGAAGAAGCGTTCGCACAGGTTGAGCTGCCACCGCACCTGGGTGCGAGAAATATCCTCGAAGGGCGGATGATTGAAGGTGTGGTTGCCGATTTCCTGACCCGATTCGACAATCCGCTTGAGCAATCCCACATTCTTGCTTGCCGGGTCTCCGACGATGAAGAATGTCCCAGGCGCCTGTTTTTCCTTGAGAATGTCGAGAATCTTCGGCGTCCATTTCGGATCAGGGCCGTCATCGAAGGTCAAAGCAATCTTCTTGGGGAGCGCGCCGATTTGTTCGATCCGGTAGGAGAGGGGGAAGACTTCGTAGGTCTCGTCCACAATGGAATCGGTCGCCGCATCGTAATGGAAAGACCTCTTGCCGCTCTTTGGCGTGTCGGATATCTTCCAGACGTCGCCGGCTCCTTCGAGGATCAAGTCCGGCCCCGGGGGCAAGTCCTGGAGCTTTGCGCGCACGGCATCATCAGGATTCTTGGCATCCCAAACCGGCCAGATGGAAGAGTCGCCCAAACCCAGCCGCCACAGCGCCGTTCCCTGGACGCCGGCGCGCTCGCTGGCGCGGAGCTGGTTATACGCTGTGACGGCATCGAGCATCCACACCTCATGCACGCGCTTATCGTCGTCCGTGTAGGAGAAGTGCGGATTTAGCGAGTCGGAGTCGAACTCCACCTCCGATTCCGATTCGGAGGCCCGGAGCAGCGCCGCCTGCACGCTCAGCGCTTCGGCAGGTTTTTGCCGCTTGGAATGCGGCACTTGCTCCCAATCGTACGCGTAGTTGGCGATGGCCATCACAATCTTGGAAGCGGGAATCTCCTTCATTCGCAGACCGATATTTTCCGCAAACCAATCTTGTGCGGCGATGGGGCCCGGGGCTGACGACGGGAAGTGCTGGTCGTAGTTCATCACGATGATGGCGTCACAATGCTGGGCGAGATAGACGTAGTCGTAGCTCAGGTTTCGCGGGGGCAGGGCGATCATCAGCTTCAGCCCGGCCGCATGTAACGCCGCCCCCGTCTCGGAAACGAATTTCTGAAAATGCCTTTGGCTCGAATCCGGGATATCTTCCAAGTCCAAGACGATGCCGGCCTGGTGTTCCAGTTGCGCATACTGCAGGAGCCCTTGCGCCAGCTTGTGGCGCGCCGCGGGGTTCGCCAGGAACTGGGTCATCTCTTTCGCGCGCCACACCTCCCCGTCAAAGTTGTTGACCAGGCCCATCATGGGCAGCTCGATTTTTTCCTTTTCTCCGCGCAGCCAAATGTGCAGCTTGTCCGCCTCAACAATGCGGGCCGCATCCGCCGGTGAAACCGTCAGCGATTGGTTGGTGTTGTAATCAATCGCCGTGAGCGAGCCGTCTGCATTCACCGCGTGGAGCTGCTCGGGAATTAGAAGGTCTATGTCTTTGTGATGGTTCTGCAAGGACGCCAGGCTGCTGGGGTCCCAGCTCACATAAAACGCTGCCCGCAGGGGATCGTATTGCTGAGGGATCTTGCCGAGTGCGGCGACCCGGCGCTTGCGGCCCTGCCGGGGCGGTTTGCCGCTGGCCTTTTGCCGCAACGCATGGTATCCGCTGCGCGTGTCCGGGATGAGATTGGGCAGCTCGGGCTTTTTGATTACGCTCACGAAAAAGATCACCAGCAGCGCCGTAAACACACCGCCGCTCACTTCCAGCACTCGCCGCGTCCTGCGCCAGCGCCGGCGGTCTTCGTCGTAGAAAATGGGCTGTCGTTCTCGCATTGCCTGATTTGAACCTATCCGTCCTGCGCGGCGCTGTCAATCCGTCATCCGGACTGAGGTTCCCAACCCTCCTTAAGGTAAGATGCGGACTCCGCCATGAGCCGATTGCGCTGGCATCTCGTGTTTGCCGCACTTGCGGGACTTGCCGTCCGCCTGCTTTTCGTATTGTATTTCTCCACGGACGCCGGCGACACCCCCGTCTACGAAGACATCGCCACGAACTGGCTCAAACACGGGACCTACGCTCTGCTCGTTGGCGGGCGGCTAATCCCCGCCGACGCGCGCGTCCCCGGTTACCCGGCATTTCTGGCGATGATTTATGCGCTGACGGGCCGCGTCGGCGCCGCCGCACGCCTCTGGGTGATGTTGGTTCAAGTCATCGTAGACCTTGGAACTTGCCTTCTGACCGCTGCGCTGGCTGCCGTGCTCGCGCCGAAAGAGGTCCGGCGGCGCGTTGCCCTCATCGCCCTGTGGTTCGCGGCCACTTGTCCCTTTCTCGCCAACTATTGCGGCGTCCCTCTCACCGAGGTTTTGGCCACATTCTTCACCACGGCCGCTTTGTTGTGTTTTGCAAAGTCTGTTTGCGCTGTTTCCTCCGGCGCGCTGCAGGCAGGGAGCCTCCCTTGGAAGACAGATTTTCTGGGCGCGATTCTTGTCGGCCTGGCAAGCCTCATTCGCCCGGAATCCCCGCTCTTGCTGGCTGCGTTCCTGCTGGTATTGGCCTGGCAAGAGCGCCGCCCATCGCAGTGGAAGAGTCTCATGGTTCGTGGAGCCGCGCTGGGTTGTCTGGCCGTGATTCCGCTGCTTCCCTGGGCCGCTCGTAACGCCATCACTCTTCACAAAGTGCAGTTCCTCGCTTCGCGCCATGCCGAACTTCCTGGAGAGAATGTTCCGGCGGGCTTCATCGCCTGGGAAAAGACCTGGCTGTTCCGGCTGCGCGATGTGTACCTGGTGTTCTGGAAGCTCGAAACGGCGCCCATCGCCATGGAAGACATTCCACCGTATGCGTTTGATTCACCGGAAGAGCGCGAGCGCGTCGCGGCGCTTCTGGCAAAGCACAACACGTCACTGGAGCTGACCGAGGATTTGGACGGCGGCTTCGCGCAACTCGCCCGGGAGCGCACCGCCCGCCGCCCGTTGCGAACCTACCTGTGGGTGCCTGGCGCGCGCATGTTCACGATGTGGTTTACGCCGCGGACCGAGGTGATGCCGATTTCCGGGCACCTCTGGCCCTTGCGCGCAAGCTGGGAAGATGACCCGGTGGACTTCTCGGTCACCGTCGGGCTCCTCGTTCTCAATATCGTTTATGTGGGGTTGGCATTGGCCGGCGCCTGGGGTCTCTGGCGCGCTCCGCCCGCGACCAACCCCGGCGCAAAGATGGCCCTCGGGCTCATCATTTTGTTCGTCCTTGTCCGCACCGCGTTCCTCACGACTATCGAAACGCCGGAGCCGCGCTATGTGATCGAGTGTTTCCCGGCGGTGCTGGCGCTGGCCGCGCAAACGTGGACGCGTCAGCGCTCTTCCACCGGCTCGGGATGAATCGTCACGCGGAAGATTTGCGGGAATTTTTCTTTCACGCGGTCCTCGAGCGCCGCGGTGACGTCATGCACTTGCGTGATGGGCAGGCTGCCGTCCATGGCGCAGTGGCAGGAAACCAGGATGTGCTGCTCCACCTCCAGCGCCCGGACGTCGTGGCAATTCGCGAGTTCGTGAAATTCCTTCGGAAGCGCGTTCAGGAACTTCTCCACCGCTCGCGAAAGCTCTTTCATCTCTCCGCCGGCTCCTGCTGCGGTGGCGATGTGCCGCCCGAGAGGCTCGATGTGGATGTTCACCTGCGCACCACCGGAGGGCAGCTTGCGGATCTCTTCCTCGAGCTCCGTGGCGCGCCGGTGCGCCTCCCGCAAGCTCTGCTGTTCATCCACTTCGAGGTGCAGCTCGACAAACAGCTTGCCGTCCGCCTGGTGCGCGGACAGGTCATGGATCGCCAGGCCCCGGCGGTGCGCGATCGCGCGGATGGCCTCGAACAGATGCTCGCCCGCGGGCGCCCGCGGCTCCATGTGCACCATCACGTCGGCGGGGACAATCTCGGCGATGCGGTGCTCCACGGCGTCGCTGAGCGCATGAACCTGTTCGAAGCTCGCCGTCCGCGGCACTTGAATGGTCACGTCCACGAAGTAGCGGTTGCCTGCGCGGCGCACGCGCACGCGTTCGGCGTCCAATACGCCGTCCAGCTCCTTCACCGCGCTGAAGATGCTTTGCCGCAATCCCGCCGGAGCGGCGTCCAGCAGCGCGTCGAGGGTGCGCTTCCCGAGCCGCGAGCCCACCCAGATAATCACTCCCGCAACGGCCAGCGCCGCGATGGGGTCGGCGTAGCGCAGCCAGGGCGCGCCCCGGCGTTCACCCGCCCAAACCGCGGCAATCCCCAGGATCACGACAAACGTGCTCCATACGTCGGTCGAAAAGTGCAGCGCGTCGGCCTCCAGCGCCTCGCTCATGAATTTCCGCGCCACCCGCCGGAGCGCGCGCGCGCGCAACAGATCAATCGCCATCGCGCAAACCAGGATGAAGATGGCCGTCAGAGTCGGCGTCAGGTGCGCTTCCCGGAAAAACAATCTCTGGAACGCCTCCCAGATGATGTAAAGCGCCGTCAGCAGCAGCAGGCCGGTCTCGACGAACGCGGAAAAATTCTCCACTTTGCCGTGGCCGTAGGGATGATTTTCATCGGCGGGCTGGTCGGCAAAATGCACCGAAAGAAACGTGATAATCGCCGCGATCAGGTCCAGACTCGAGTGCAGCGCCTCCGACAATACGCCCAGGCTGCCGGTCCTCACCGAAAGAAATACTTTCAGGGACACCAGCACAATCGCCGACACCACCGACCACAGCGCCGCGCGCTTTTTCTCGCGCGCCCCTTCCAGCAGGTTTTCAGCCGAGTTCATTGCTCCAAGCCTAGCATGAGCCATCCCGCCACCGCGCGAATAGGTAAATCGCTTTCGTCCTGATGTGCAGGTTCCCCGTTTGCAGAAATTTGGGTACTAGGCCTTGCAGGAGTAGTAACGAACAGTTTAGTCTCTACTCTGCAAAGGAGGCTGCCGACGCTCCGGTTCTAAGGTCTAAGCGGAACATGTTTGTGTTCTTTGAACTGAAGACTTTCTCGAGGAGATCACAACCCATGAAGCGCTTCTCATTATGTTTCATAGCTCTTGTATCATTCGCTGGATTATCCCGGGCGCAGACACCTCAGAGCGCAGCGGCGCCTTCTGCGCCCCGGGCGCTCGCGAATAATGACGCGACTTATGTGAAGCTCCGCAATAGCCGCGTTGGATTAGATGCCGTAGCGGTGCAAGACTTCACGCTGAAGCGCGATGCCGGCACTTTTCTCTTCAAGAGCGGCGCGTTCTATTTGTTGGAGCCGGTCAATGGGAAGATTACCGGCGCGGTTTTTCTCGGCGACGCCACGTTCACGCTGATACCGCCCATCGAAGTCGAGCGGCGCTATCTCTCCATCCTCACCAGGGGCCAGCCTTTTGAGGAGCAGTTCTCCGGCGCGGTCTTCCGTTTTACCGACGGTACGGATGAAGAATTAAGGAAAGCCTCCACCAAGGGCTCGGCTCCCGCCTCCGGCGATGCCAATGGGCTCCTGAATGACATCCGCAATCAACTCCGCAAGAAGCTCAAAGACAATCTCGACGCGCGCCTGTTGGAAGACGTCCTCAGCTCCCGCCGCGGAGGAAAGTTTGAAGCTTTCATCAAAGGCAAGAAATACAGCGACAAGATGATTTATGACGTGGATCCGCAAGGGACGATCTTAAAGCCGGAAGAAATTGCGCTGTTCATATGGGATGAAAATCATTTTGGTATTTGGTCGGAATTCCATTATTCCAGGGAATATGCAGACGGGACCGCCAATAGCGACGAACAGAACGGCCCTTTCGCCATTCCGCATCAGAAGCTGGACGTCACCATCGAAAAAAGCGCGAAACTGAACGGGACCGCGGTGACCACGGTGGCCGCCTTGCAGGACGGTGTGCGCGTCCTCGCTCTTGATTTGTTTCCGACCCTGCGCGTCCAGTCGGTCACGGGAGAGAGCGGCCAGCAACTCTCGTTTATTCAGGAAGACAAGAACGACGATCCGGCCTTCTCCGTCATTCTTCCCAAAGAACTCAAGAAGGGAGAGCTGTGCGTCATCACCACGAAATACGAAGGCAAGGATGCCATTAGCAACGAAGGGGGCGGAAACTATTACCCCATCGCGCGGAGCAGTTGGTATCCCGGCCTGGGTTTTGGGAGTTATACGAGCTATGAAATGACATTCCATATTCCCAAAGGAATGAAGATAGCGGCAACGGGAAGAAGGTTGAAAGAAGTGGATGGGGGTGGTGAAAACCTCACCGAGTGGACCACCGACGTGCCCCAGGCGGTCGCCGGATTTAATTTTGGAAAATTCAAACGGGAAGAAGGGAAGCCGCTCAAGCAGCCCTATTTGCTGGAAACGTATGTCAATCCCGAACCGCCGGATATTGTTAACAGCATACAGTTGGCAGCCAACGGGACCGGTCTGGAAGGGAACCGGATGTCAGGAGCGGCTCTGGGAACCATGAGCACTGTGTCGCTCATGAAGAAAGCTATGGCCGAAGCCCAGCTCGCAATAGATATATATACAGATTATTTCGGCGAGGCCCCCTACAAGCGGCTGGCCATGACCCAGCAAACCGCCTTCAGCTTCGGCCAGTCATGGCCGGGTTTGGTGTACTTGCCCATCTCCTATTTTTTTGATTCCACTGTTCGCCACCAACTCGGCATGGACGATCCCCATGGCTACTTCAAGGTGGTTGGGCCGCACGAGATTGCCCACCAGTGGTGGGGTCACATGGTGGGTTTCAACTCCTATCGTGACCAATGGATGAGCGAAGGCTTTGCGGAAATGTCCGCGTCCATTTTCATTCAGTATATTTACAGGGAACACGGGCTCGATGATTATCACAAATTCTGGGCGGACGAGCGGCAATTGATGACCGAACGAAACAGGGAAGGCAAGCGGGCCATCGACGTCGGCCCGGTAACTCTAGGTTATCGTCTGCAAAATGCGAGGTCGGGTTTCGACATTCCCCGGCGTTTGATCTACCCCAAGGGCGGATACATTCTCCAAATGGTGCGCTTTATGCTTTGGGAGTCCAGGGCTCAGGACCCTGACGGCAGGTTCAAAGCCATGATGCATGAGTTTACGAAAACCTATGCCAATCGCCCGGGGAGCACCGAGGATTTCAAAGCCATCCTGGAAAAGTACATGGTTCGCGACATGGATATTGACGGAAATCAGAGAATGGATTGGTTTTTCAACCAGTACGTCTATGGCACCGACTATCCGACCTACAAGTTTGAACACTCCTTCAGCAACGACGCCAACGGCGACGTGGTCCTGAACATGAAGATCACGCAATCCGATGTCGGTCAGAAATTTGCCATGCCCGTCCCGGTTTATTTGGAATTGAGCAACGGAAGGGTAGCGCGCTTGGGCACCGCGCGGCTGGTCGGCAACACCACTGTCGAAGAGCACGTCCCTCTGAAAGGTCTGAAGGAGAAACCCAAGCGGGCGCTGCTGGCTTATTATGACGACGTCCTGGGTAACATAGAGAACCACTAAATTCCAATCACGCTTTTCTCATTGTCTGGTTTCTGTCGCCGTCAATGAGGGAGCCGGCAGCAGCGGGAGGCGCCGCGGCTCGCCGCGCGCCCCGCGCACCTCTACTTCCTCGAACAAGAGCGATGGGGCCACTACCGACGCCGGCAGCCCGCCCTGCGCAGACCCAAAGGCCGCCAGCGCCGTTCCCGCAAACCCTTGCGCCTGGTTCTGCAGGAAGGTGAGTACCGCCGCATCGTTCCCGGCGCCTGCCAGGTTCCGCAGCGTCCTTACGTTCAACCCGATGAGTCGGGAACCGCGCACGAGCTCTTCGCGGCCGTCGGTGGGATACACGCGGTATACCAGCAGCGGCAGGCGGTCGCCGGTGGCTGCGCCGCTTGCCAGGCTGGCGATCATTTCGGAGAAATCGTCCTGGTGCAGGAAGCTCAGCGCCGGGTTGTCCATGGTCTTGACCACAATGCAGTAGGGCAGCTTCTCCTCGCGGCACTTGTCCAGAAACCGTTTCTTGAGCTCCGCCGGAGAAACGCCGTCACTCGCCGTGAAGAAGAGATTGCTCATCGTCGGCCGCGGGTCGTTGAGGAAACCGGCGCGCCCATGGCCATTGGAATGGTCGAAGTCCGGCCCGGGCCGCCGCGACATCAGCAGGTTTTTCAAAATGCCGTTTTCGACGATGGCCGCGCGCTCGCCGCGCACGCCCTCTTCATCCGCTTCATACCCGCCGAGCAGGGGCTGGCCTTGGTAAGCTTTCGCGGCAGGGTCATCCACCAGCGAGTTGCTCGCGGGCAGCACGCGGGCGCCCACGCGGCCAACCCAGTCGCTGTGGCCCCCCATGGTGTTCAAAATCTGCTCGAACATCGGCAGCATCGCCACGGGCGAACGCGAGCCGTTGAGCGACGGCCCGAGCATCTGCGCCAGCAGCGATCCCGCCGCCTTCGCTTCAAACAGGACCGGACCGGTGTAATCCTGCGCCGGCGGCGCGGCCCGCAGCGCCATCAATTGCTGCCCGGCCTTCTCCAGCGCCTGGCGCACCTGCGGCACGGTCGGCAGGTCGGCCGGGCGCGCCGCATACGTGGCATAAAAATTGTGCACCGGCATGCCGTCCTCGGCCTGGGTTTCCATTCCCGCTTCAACGGCCGAAAGGGTATGGCTGGTGCGAATCTCCGTGCCTTCGCTGGTCAGCAAGTATTCGGTTGCATAAATGATGTGGTAAGCCACTCGCGAGGAATACATTTCGCTGAACCCGCGCAGCGCCGCCGAAGTCTCCCGCGCTTCGGCTTCCCAGTTGCGCGAAGTCCAGTCGGGCTCGACCCGCGGTTCCACGAGCTTCACCGCTGGCTCCTGCGAGAAGTCGTCAATGTTCGAAGGCCGCGCCAGGCTGTTGAGATAGGCTTGCTTGCGCGAGAATTGCTCGACCGCTTCCTTGAACGCCTGATCGGTGGCGATCCACAGATCCTGGCGCAAGGAGTTATAGTCGCGGTCAATGCCCACCGACCCGGTCGAGCCGATGAATCCGCGGAACGCGTCGTCGCTGATGAAATTCGAGCTGTCGAGCTTGTAGTTCCCCACGCGCGCTTCCACGCTCATGAAGCGGTTGCGCACCGTCGTGCTCGATACAATCGCGCCGAATTCCGCCACCACGGTGCGCACATCCAGGTCCAGCAGCCGGTATTCGATGTAGTAGGGCCGCACCGGCGTGCCTGTGCCGGGGATCTTCAATTCCAGGCGCGCTTTGGAACGCGCCATTTCATCCCGCATCGCTTCCAGCGTGTGATCGTTATCGTCCGC
>DASWCG010000045.1:0-2042 GCA_036390175.1 Candidatus Acidiferrales bacterium
CGGAGGAGACGATGGCCGGGAGGCAGAATGGAAAAGCCCGCGGCGGCGCCCAGCCCCGTGAAAAGAAATTCGCGGCGGGTAAGGCCGTTGAGAGTCCAGCGGTTCATCTTCGACCTCCGGGTTAGACGAACGTTGTCCTAAGGTGCTTGGGGCTTTTCTGAGGAGGGAATATTACATCAAGAAGAATCAGAATAGCGCCGATGGTGATGGCGGAATCGGCGATGTTGAAAGCTGGCCACGGATTGAAAATGCGCCAAGGAAGGAACGGGAGCCAGACTTCGAAGAAGTCGGTGACGGCACCGTGAATGATGCGATCGGTGAGGTTGCCGGTGGCCCCGCCGAGCAAAAGCGCGAGGCCCGCAGCAGTCAGCGGGCCACCGCCGTGGCTGGCGACAAGCAGCCAGGCGAGCACACTGATGACCACGATGGAGCCGGCGATTAGGAGGATGCGCGTGCCAGCGGAAGCGGAATCGGACAAGACGCCGAAGGCAATGCCCGGATTGGTGCTGTGCACGAGGTAAACGAAGTGATGAACGAGTTCGTGGCGCCAGCTTTCGGTGGTCTGCGTGTCGAACCACGCTTTCGTCGCGCGATCGAGGAGAACGACGGCGAGGGTGAGCCAGAGCCAGCGGAGGCGCGAAGGAATGGTCATGATGCCTCCGGGAGAATCGAAGAGAGATTCCTCGACTCCGTCCCGGCAAAAACCGCCGGGACTCCGCTCGGAATGACAGTGCCGGGTTGGGGCGGCAGTTTAGTTGTGTAGTGCAGGCGCATTCTCGATTACGGCGAGGGCTTCGCTGCAGCGCTCGCAGACCGTTGGGTAGCGCGGGTTTTCGCCGACGTGCGTGGAGTAGTTCCAGCAGCGCTCGCATTTCCTGCCGTCCGCGCGCTCGATCCGAAGCTCCAGGCCCGGCAACGTTTCACTGGGGACGGATGCCGCAATAGAGTGCGGCTCGACGGATACTTGCGAAACGATGAACAGCGCGGGCAGCACGGATTGCTTTTCTTCGAGCAGCTTCTGCAAATCCGCTGCTTCAGCCGCGGCGTGCAGACGGACTTTCGCTTCGAGGCCACCGCCGATGGTTTTCGCGGCGCGAGCTTGTTCGAGCGCCACGAGCACGGCGGAGCGAACTTGCGCGAGCCGTGCCCACTTTTCAGCAGCGTCCCCGGCGATTCCGCAAGCAAGCGAATCGGCCTCCGGGAACAACGCCATGTGGACGCTTTCGGGCTCACCCTGCGCCTTTGGCAGATACCTGCAGATTTCTTCTGCGGTGAAAACGAGGATGGGCGCGATGAGGCGCACCAAGGCGCTGGTGATTTTCCACACCACGGTTTGGGCCGAACGGCGCGATCTGCTCTTGGGCGCCTTCGTATACAGGCGATCTTTCAGCACGTCGAAATAAAAGGCGCTGAGGTCCACGACGCAGTAATCGTGAATCGCGTGATAAACGCGGTGGAATTCGTAGTTCGAATACCAATCGCGGCATTTCTTCACCAGTTCTGCGGTGCGGTCGAGCATCCAGCGGTCGATTTCTTCGAGCTGGTCGTTCGCCAGCGCGTCCCGCGACGGAGCAAAATCACTTAGATTTCCGAGCGCGAACCGGAACGTGTTGCGAATCTTCCGGTAGGCTTCGCTGAGCTGCGTCATCACCCGCTCGCTCATTTTCACGTCGGCCTGATATTCCACCGAAGCGACCCAGAGCCGAAGCAAATCCGCGCCCCAACGCTCGCAAATCTCGATGGGATAAAGCGCGTTTCCGAGCGATTTGGACATGGGCCGGCCCTGCTCGTCGAGCGTCCAGCCGTGCGTCACGACGCCTCGGTACGGCGCCGCGTCGCGCACGCCCGTCGCGACCAGCAGCGAGCTCTGAAACCAGCCGCGATACTGGTCCGGCCCTTCGAGGTAAGCGTCCGCCGGCCGCCAGTCCTGCCCTGGTTCGACAAGCACGTTCTTGGGAGTGAGTACCGCCAGATTCGACGAGCCAGAATCAAACCACACGTCCAAAATGTCGTTCTCTTTGCGCCACTTGGAGGCGCTACAA
>DASWCG010000046.1:0-4430 GCA_036390175.1 Candidatus Acidiferrales bacterium
GCGCTCACGCGCCTACCGCTGGGGCGAGGACGGCATTGCCGGCATCAGCGACCGCCATCAATTAATCTGCTTCGCGCTGGCGCTGTGGAATGGGCGCGACCCCATCCTGAAAGAGCGGCTATTCGGTTTGACAGGCAACGATGGCAACCACGGTGAAGACGTCAAGGAATACTACTTCTACCTCGACAACACGCCGACGCACACCTACATGAAGTACCTCTACAAGTATCCGCACACCGAGTTTCCCTACGCACAACTGGTGGAAGAAAACCGGCGTCGCGGCAGAGACGCGCCGGAGTTCGAGCTGCTCGATACCGGTGTTTTCCGGGAGAACCGCTACTTCGACGTGTTCGTGGAATACGCGAAAGCAACTTCGGAAGACATGCTCATTCGCATAACCGCACACAATCGCGGGCCCGCCACGGCGACGTTGCACCTGCTTCCGACAGTTTGGTTCCGCAACACGTGGTCCTGGGGCCGCGATAATACCCGCCCGCTGCTCCAACGGGCGCCCTGGGCTGGCGGAGTGGACGTCGTGGAGGTTGAGCACCCGGCCTATGGGAAGCGCTGGCTGGTCTGCGCGGACGCTCGGCAATTGCTTTTCACTGAAAATGAGTCGAACAGCGAGCGGCTGTGGGGCGTGCCCAATCGCACACCGTACGTCAAAGATGGCATCAACGAATTCATCGTCCGCGGCAAAAAAACCGCCGTCAACCCAGAGGGCCGGGGCACCAAGGTCGCTGCACACTACCCGGCGCAAGTTGGACCGGGGCTGAGCACAACCATCCGGCTGCGGCTCACCGATCGCTCTCCCTTCGGCGAATCCGACGGGATGACTGCCGGCGTGACGACGCTACACGAAACCGACCGAGGAACTGCAATCCCCCGGCTGACCGATTTTGGAGAGGCGTTCGATGCGGTGTTCGGCGCGCGCCAGGCGGAAGCCGATGAGTTCTACGCCAGCCGCGCGCCCAAAGGACTTTCGGAGGACGCCCGCAACGTCCAGCGGCAAGCCTTTGCCGGGATGCTCTGGTCGAAGCAGTTCTACCATCTCGACGTGCGTGCCTGGCTCGAGGGCGACCCGGCCGGGCCGCCGCCACCCGAGTCGCGCAAGAACGGCCGAAACAAGGCATGGATGCACCTGTATAACGCCGACGTCATCTCCATGCCGGACAAATGGGAATACCCGTGGTACGCGGCGTGGGACCTGGCATTTCATTGCGTGCCGCTGGCGCAGATTGACCCGGACTTCGCCAAGGACCAGCTCATTCTGCTGCTTCGCGAGTGGTACATGCATCCCAACGGGCAGCTTCCCGCGTATGAATGGGCGTTTAGCGACGTCAATCCACCGGTGCACGCGTGGGCTGCCTGGCGCGTGTACAAGATCGAGCGGCGCGTCCGCGGCGTGGCCGACCGCAATTTCCTCGAACGGGTGTTTCACAAGCTGCTGCTGAACTTCACCTGGTGGGTGAACCGCAAAGACCCCGACGGAATGAATATTTTCGAGGGCGGGTTCCTCGGACTCGATAACATCGGCGTGTTCGACCGCTCCGCGCCTCTGCCCGAGGGCGGGCATCTGGAGCAGTCTGACGGCACGAGCTGGATGGGGATGTATTGCCTGAACATGCTGGCGATTGCGCTGGAACTGGCCAAGGAAGACCCCGCCTATGAAGACGTAGCCAGCAAGTTTTTCGAGCACTTCGTCCACATCGCGCATGCCATGAACGACGTCGGAGGCGAAGGCATTTCTTTATGGGATGAAGAAGACGGGTTCTACTACGATGTGCTCAACGTGCCGGGCAAGGGGCATCACTTTTTGAAGGTGCGCTCGATGGTGGGGCTGATCCCGCTGTTCGCGGTCGAGACGCTCGAGCCGGAAATCGTGGATCGCCTGCCGGGATTCAAGCGCCGCATGCAGTGGTTCATTGACAATCATCCGGACATGCCGGAGCACATTGAAATGACCGAGCACTCGGCGCGGGGCGTGCGGAGGCTTCTGTCGCTGGTGAACCGCAGGCAATTGGGGAGAGTGCTCGAAAAGATGCTGGATGAATCCGAGTTTTTTTCGCCGCACGGGATTCGCGCGCTTTCGAGGTATCACCTCGAGCATCCCTACGTGCTGGCCGCCGACGGGAGCATTCACACCGTGGACTATGAGCCGGCGGAATCTACCACCGGAATTTTCGGGGGTAACTCGAATTGGCGCGGGCCGGTGTGGTTCCCGGTGAATTACCTGTTGATCGAAGCGCTGCAAAAATTCCATCACTATTATGGCGAGGACTTCAAGGCAGAGTGCCCGGCCGGGTCGGGCAAACAAGCCGATCTGTGGCAAGTGGCCGCGGAGCTCTCGCGCCGCCTGGCGCATATTTTCCTTCGCGGCAAGGATGGGCGGCGTCCGGTTGCCGGCGGGATTGATCTCTTCCGCAGCGACGCCTACTGGCGCGACCTGGTCTGCTTTCACGAATACTTCCATGGCGACAACGGCGCGGGCATTGGCGCCAGCCACCAGACCGGCTGGACCGGCCTGGTCGCCAAACTCATCGAGCAGAGCGGAGAGTGATGCCGGTCACATTTGCTCCCGGCTCGCATAGCAGAGGTGAAGCAATCCTATGAACTTCGCAAACAAGACCGTGATTGTGGCTGGCGGGACGGGCGCCCTGGGCCGCGCCGTGGCACTGCAGTTCCTCGAGGCCGGCGCGACGGTCACCGTTACGTACCGCAAGCAGGCCGAATATGACTCACTGGCTGCGGCCGCTGGAGGATACGCCGCGCAACTCAACGGGCAGGTGTTGGACGTTACCGACGAATCTTCCACGAAGCAATTTGTGGATAGCTTGGTGGAAAGACACGGTCATCTGGACGTGCTGGTGAATTCCGTGGGCGGGTATGCGGGAGGGCAGGCGCTCTGGGAAGCGGACGCCAGGATTTATGAGCAGATGATGGCGCTCAATCTGCGATCGGGCTATGTCCTGGCACGCGCCGTTGTGCCGGTTATGGTCCGTCAAAAGCGGGGATGGATTGTCAACGTAGCGTCCAAGGCAGGTTATGGTCACTCTTCGGGCGCGGCCGTTTACGCCGCGTCGAAGGCCGCGGCACTCGCGCTGTTCGATTCGCTTGCGGAAGAAGTGAAAGCGCACAACATCAACGTGAATTCCGTTGTCCCCAGCATCATGGATACTCCCGCGAACCGCCAAGCTATGCCCCACGGTGATTTTTCCCGATGGCCGAAGCCGGAGGATGTTGCCCGCGTGATTCTGTTTCTTTGCTCCGAAGATGCCCGCTTGATCCAGGGCGCGGCCGTTCCGGTGTACGGGAAGACTTGATTCCGGGAGAGACGCTTCGCTCATCTATTGCGTAAACCGGAAGCCCCTTTGCAACACGATCTATGAACGCGACCGCAGGATCCAACGCGCCCCTCGAGCCGGAAGAGATTCCCGCTGTGGTTTCCTTTGGCCGAGAAATCTGCGGCCACCTGGAAGCTGCCGAGAAGCGCGAGTGGCTGGTGACGAATGGCCTCGGCGGGTTTGCTTCGGGAACCGTTGCGGGCCATTTGACGCGCCGCTACCACGGACTGCTTTTTGCGGCCTTACGTCCCCCGGTGGGCCGGACTCTGCTGGTCGCGAAGGTGGACGAAACCGTGCGCTACAACGGCGCGCTATTTCCACTTGCCACCAATCGCTGGGCCAGCGGAGTCGTTGAGCCAAACGGTTACCTGAACATCGAAGAATTCCGCCTGGAAGGCACCACGCCGGTCTGGAAGTTTGCGCTGGCCGATGCGCTGATTGAAAAACGCGTCTGGATGCAAGCGGGAGCGAATACTACTTTCGTGCAATACCGGATGTTGCGCGGAAGGGGTCGGGCAGACCTGGACTTAAAGGTGCTGGTGAATTACCGCGACTATCATGCGAACACTCACGCGGGCGGCTGGCAAATGAAAATCGACGCAGCCGAAGGCGGCTGCCGCGTTCAAGCTTTCGGCGATGCGGTGGCATTTTTCCTCCGAAGCGGCACCGCCCGGTACGAGGCGGCGCAGCAGTGGTGCGTGAATTACGACCTTGCCGTGGAGCGCGACCGCGGCCTCGACGACAAAGACGATCACCTGCATGCAGGGAACTTTCGCGGAACACTGTCTGTAGGCGAAACACTCACGCTGGTGTTTTCAACGGACCCGGAGGCGCTGCTCGATGGGGCGGATGCCAGGAAGGCCCGAGTGGATTACGAGCGTGCTTTGCAGGGCCGGTGGCGGTCCGCGTTTCCGAAGGCCGCGGAAACAGCGCCGGCGTGGATACGCCAGCTCATTCTTGCCGCGGACCAATTCATCGTGCAGCGCCCTCTTCCGGAGGATCCCGGCGCGCGCTCCGTGATTGCCGGATACCACTGGTTTGCCGACTGGGGGCGCGACACCATGGTTGCGCTCGCGGGGCTGACGC
>DASWCG010000047.1:0-4442 GCA_036390175.1 Candidatus Acidiferrales bacterium
TGCCAGGAACGCGTGGACATTTTCGGGCACGGCGAAGGGGTGCGCACGGCGCAGGATTTCGGCGTGCCCGTGCTCGGCGAGATCGAGATTGACACGCGCATCCGCATCGGCGGCGACACCGGCAAGCCCATTGCCGCGGGCGGCGAAAGCGTCCCTGGAGCAAAAAGCATCTACGATATGGCGCGCGCCGTCGCCGCGCGGCTGAGTGTCGTGAGCACCACATCGGCGGCTCCTCGAATACAAATTGATTAGACGGGCGCTCCACGCCGGCTGGGAACGATGCGAAATCTTCCCGGCGAGGGCGTTGGGAGCGCGAGACGCATTTTCTGCGCGTGCGGCCCAGGGAGGCTGTGGTGGCGAATACGCCGGACGTTGACAACTCACGGCGCGCGGACTTGGCGGCGATCGGGGGGCTCTCCTTCGGGCTCTTCCTCCTGCACATGCTTTTCAACGGCCGCTATGGCTATTTTGTGGACGAGTTGTACTACCTCGCGTGCAGCCATCACCTGGATTGGGGCTACGTGGATCAGGCGCCGCTGATCGCAGCCATCACGTGGTTCGAGCGCGTCACGCTGGGCGATTCGCTCCACGCCCTGCGGTTTCTGCCCGCGGCGGCCGCGGGTGTGCTGGTCTTTTTGACAGGACTCATCGCGCACGAACTCGGCGCGAGACGATATGCGCAAGTGCTCGCATGTGTCGCCGTGATTGTTGCTCCGTTGTATCTAGGGATCGACAACCTGCTCACCATGAACGCGTTCGAGCCGCTCTTCTGGATGGGCTGCGCGCTGATGGCCATTAAAATCATCAAAGGCGCAAATCCGAAGCTGTGGCTGCTGTTTGGGCTCGTCGCCGGCATCGGGCTCGAAAACAAACACTCCATGCTGCTTTTCGGGTTTGCGTTTTTTGTGGGACTGCTGCTCACGCCGGAGCGGCGATTGTTGCGCAGTCCTTGGATTTGGGCGGGCGGCATCGTTGCGGCCGTGATTTTTCTTCCCAACCTGCTCTGGCAGATTCACCGGAATTTTCCGACCATCGAGCTGCTGCGCAATGTGCAGAGGAGCGGGCGCAACGTTTCCCTGAGTTCACTGGGGTTCATCGCGCAGCAGCTTCTCCTGATGCATCCGCTCGCGGCGCCGCTGTGGATTACCGGTTTGTGGTATTACTTTAACGATAGGGATGGCCGACGGTTCCGCGTTCTTGGCTGGACTTACCTCATCCTTTTGCTCTGCATGCTGGTGCTGAATGGCCGCGTCTATTACCTGGCGCCCGCCTATCCCATGCTCTTTGCCGCTGGTGCCGTGGTCTTCCAGCGGTTTGCCGAGCGAGTGTCATGGGCGTGGGTGAAGCCGGCGTATGTCGCTGTGTTGCTGGTCACCGGCGCGATCCTCGCACCCTTTACGTATTTTCCAATGCTGCCCGTCGAAGGCTACATCGCTTATTCCAAGGCGCTGCATTTCGGTCCGCCGCGAATCGAGACTCATGCCGAGGGCGCGCTGCCGCAGCTTTATGCCGATCAGTACGGCTGGAAAGAAATGGCCGAAGCCGTCGCCGGCGCGTACAACAAGCTCTCGACCGAAGACAAAAAGCGCTGCGCGATTTTCGGCCAGAACTACGGCGAGGCCGGAGCCATCGATTTCTTCGGCGCAAAGATGGGGTTGCCGAACGCCCTCAGCGGACATCAGAGTTACTACTACTGGGGCCCGCGCGGGTACACGGGCGAGTGCATGATCGTCCTGGGCGATACGTCCGAGGTGCTGTCCAAAAAGTTCGACTCAGTTCAAAAAGTTGCTATGGTATATCATCCGTACTCCCTGCCTTACCGGCATTTCGACGTCTACCTCTGCCGCGGGCCGAAGTTTGGGACTCTGGGACAAGTCTGGCCGAAGCTCAAGCACTGGAATTGAGCCGCGCCCCCATTCTTTCTACCACAGGAGGTTTCCTTGTCAGTGCGAGAGGCGTGTGTTAGGTTGCTTTGTTTATGATTGCTGCGGGTTTTTGCTTGAGGGAGCGGAGCAAGTGAGCGAAGGCGCAGGCAAAGCGCAGGAAAAGCGCAAGGTTCATGCGATTAAAGGTGTGCGCGATATCTTGCCGCTGGAGACTGCGCTGTGGAACCGCGTCGAGCAAACGGCGCACGAAGTCTTCGCCACCTACGGCTTCGGCGAAATCCGCCTGCCCATCCTGGAACATACGCATCTCTTCGAGCGCACGTTAGGCCTCGAGTCGGACGTCGTCTCGAAGGAGATGTATTCCATCTTGAATCGCGAGAAGGAAGATCATGAGCTGTGGGCTTGGCGCGACGTCGCAAGTGACTGGGACGTTCCTGTCGAGGACCCGAACGCGCTTGACCAGTTTGAGGATGCTTTAGAACGGTTGCTGGAAGGTCTAGACATCAAGTTATCCGAAGACGAGAGTTTCGGCGGAGCGGTCGCCGACTCGGCCGTACACGCACTTTGGGAGAAGCTAGACGAGCTCCGCGAGGCCCGGAGCAAGGGGGTTCCACCCAAGGATCTTGAGACTCTTATCGACACGATACGGCTTAAGGTAGCCTGCATCAGAGAAGAGGAGTTGGTATTGCGGCCCGAGGCGACGGCGAGCGTTTGTCGGGCATACATCGAACATGGGATGCACACGCTGCCGGGGAATGTGAAGCTGTACTACATGGGGCCGATGTTCCGCCGCGAGCGGCCGCAGAAGGGCAGATACCGCCAGTTCTACCAGATTGGCGCGGAAGTCCTCAGCCATACAGGCGATCTGAAGGAGGACGCGCGGGTGGATGCGGAAGTGATCGAAATGCTGACCACGTTTTTCGAAAAGGCCGGTCTCGAAGGCACTGCGCTGTATATCAATTCCATCGGCTGCAAGGAATGCCGGCCGAAATACGTCGAGCTATTGCGCACGGCGCTCACGAAGGTAAAGGACAAACTTGGACCGGACAGCCAGCGCCGGATTGAGACGAATCCGCTGCGCGTGCTGGACTCGAAGCTCGAGAGCGAGCAGGCCATCATCGAGAAGCTGCCGCGGATTGCCGAACATCTGTGTCCGGACTGCCTCGAAGAGTACACGGAAGTGAAAAAACAGCTCGCGATGCGCGGGATTTCCTACACGCAAAATTTCCGGCTGGTGCGCGGGCTGGACTACTACATGCGCACGACGTTTGAGATCACCGCGCCGGGGCTGGGCTCGCAGAATGCGGTGTGCGGCGGCGGACGCTATGACGGACTTGTCGAGCTGCTCGGCGGGCCTCCCACAAAAGGGATTGGCTTCGCCATTGGCACCGACCGGGTGATCCTCTCCTTGCAAGAAATAAGGAAACTGCCGGTGGAACGCGCGCTCGATGTGTATGTCGCGTGGATGGGGGAGAAAAATTATCCGGCGGCGATGAAGATTGCGCGGCGGCTGCGCGAGGGCGGGCTCGCGGTGGAACTGCCTCCGGGCGAGATGAAGTTCGGCAAGGCGCTTGGATTGGCGGACAAACTCGGCGCGCGCTACGCGCTGATTATCGGCGACGATGAAGTTGCCACCAAGCAATTCACGGTGAAACGGCTGGAGGATGGCGAGCAGAAGAAACTGGGTGAGCGGGAGTTGGTTGCGTATTTGAAAGCTGGGGAAGCTCCTTAAATGTTGGATTCTCTTGGGAATTTGAAACGGACGCATTACTGCGGCGAGTTGCGCGCGGCCGATGACGGGCGCGAAGTCGTCTTGATGGGCTGGGTGCATCGGCGGCGCGACCTGGGGAACTTGCTGTTCCTTGACTTGCGCGACCGCACCGGCCTCGTCCAGATAATGTTTCACGTGAAACATTCCCCCCAAGCTCATGAAAAGGCGGAAGTTGTGCGCCCGGAGTTTGTTGTCGCGGTGGAAGGCAAAGTGGCTCGCCGCGAGAAGGCCAATCCGGGGCTGCCCACCGGCGAAGTCGAGGTGATCGCCGGCAAGCTGCATATCCTGAACAACGCCAAGACGCCGCCGTTTCAGATCGAAGACGAAATCAACGCCAGCGAGGAGACGCGGCTGCGTTACCGCTATCTGGATTTGCGGCGCGCGAAGCCGCACGGCAACCTCGCGCTGCGCCACAAGATCGTGCTGGAAATCCGCAAGACCATGGACGAGCTGGGCTTTATCGAAGTCGAGACGCCCATGCTCACGCGCTCGACCCCCGAAGGCGCGCGCGATTACCTGGTGCCCAGCCGCATCCATCACGGGCAGTTCTATGCCTTGCCGCAATCGCCGCAAATGTTCAAACAGATCCTGATGATCGCGGGGATGGACCGCTACTTTCAGATTGCGCGATGCCTGCGAGATGAAGACCTCCGCGCCGACCGCCAGCCCGAGCACACGCAGCTCGATTTGGAGATGTCGTTCCCCAGGCAGGAAGATATTTTTCATGTCGTCGAGCAGGCCATGGTGCGCGCCTGCGCGGTGGCCGGTGTCCAGGTGAAGGCGCC
>DASWCG010000048.1:0-7858 GCA_036390175.1 Candidatus Acidiferrales bacterium
ACAAGCGACTTCAAGCGTCGAATCTCGCTCGATCTCTCTTCCATCCTGAGTGACGAAGTATCCGATCGGGCTGGTATAGCCGATGAGGCAACCGGGCTCCGGGCAGGCGTAGGCAAGCGTCTGCGCCGGGTAAATATCACTCCTTAAGACCCTCAGGAGAATTTGAACGAGGCTCATCTCCACGTGGTGCTCATAGCAAAGCGGCTGAAGATCCGTGCTGGTCTTCACGACAGCCACACCCGACGCCATAATCCACCCCCTTTGCTGGGCCGCCACGCAGACACGCCTACCCTTTTCCTGTCGTGCCCTGAAACGAATTAGATCCCCTCTGAGTGACTCCCCAAATCGATAGCCTTTCATACTAGTATGTAAGTCGTCTGTCAAGAAGCATTTACGCTTCGGCGCTATCTTATGAAAAGTACTTTTAGATGTAAAGCGAATAATCACGCTCCCTCCCCAGTCGGTTCTAAAGAGATTCGGTCGTTCCGAAAAAGACCCCGCAGTTCACACTTCTCCCGCCAGTCCGCAACCTTTTGCTTCGACATTCATCAAAGTACTGAACCCTTCGCGATGCGCTTTCGTGCGCTGTCCATAAGTGCCGGAAGGGACAAGGAGAATCAGATGAACAGATTGGAAGGCAAAGTGGCAGTGGTGACGGGCGGAAACAGCGGAATCGGCCTGGCGGCCGCAAAGAGGCTTCACGAAGAAGGCGCGCGCGTGGCCATCGCGGGGCGGGAATCCAAAACGCTGGAACAGGCAGTGAAGTCCATCGGAAATGGCGTGGTTGCTGTCCAGGCTGACGTTGCCCAACTGGCCGATATTGACAGGCTTTATACAACCGTAGTGCAGAAGCTCGGCCGTATCGACGTGCTGTTTGTGAATGCCGGCGTGGCCAAGTTCGCTCCGCTGATGGAAACGTCGGAGAAAACTTACGACGAGATCTTCGATATTGACGCCAAAGGCGCGTACTTCACGATTCAGAAGGCCATTCCCCACCTCAACGACGGAGCTTCCATCATTCTGAACACTTCCGTGGCGGACAAGAAAGGCAGGCCGGGGACAAGCGCCTACAGTGCGGCCAAGGCTGCGCTGCGATCCCTGGCGCGCACCGCGGCCGCCGAGCTTGCGGACCGCGGAATTCGTGTGAACGCGGTTAGCCCCGGCCCCATCCTGACACCCATCTTCGAACGTATGGGACTGCCGAAGGAGGCCGTAGAGGAACGCCTGGGTGAAATTGTCGCTGCCGTGCCCCTGAAAAGAGCGGGCCGGCCGGAAGAAGTGGCGAGCGTAGTTGCCTTCCTGGCGTCCTCCGACGCCTCGTACATTACCGGTGAAGAGATCAACGTGGATGGAGGAATGGGGCAGATCTGAGTCTCTCCGCGCCCTCGAAAACAAGCGCGACTCCACCCCCCGCAAAAAGCACGCCAACCTCCCGCTCTAACAGATTCTGTCATTCCGAGATCAGGGGCGCCAAGCCGCCAACGCTGGACGCCACAGCCTCATCGTCGGGCCGCTGGCTAGGCGCACTCCTGGCGTTTTGACAAATCCACCACGCAATTCAAGAGCCCGCCCCACCCGCCTTTTGCAGCGACGGCTTCTCTGGGCGATTTGCTATGATCTGGAAAGCACGAGGACGAACACGCGCGCCTAGAAAGGCAGTATTCCCATGTCGAGTCCAGCCATCACTGCGGCAAGCGATAACGCGGGGCGTCTCTTTGCGGTTATCAAGAGCATTCGTGAGTTCGATAAGCTGGAATTGGCCGGCATTCTCTCTAGCGTCACTGCCTTGAGCCCGACGCCTCGCGAGAGTTGCTTCCTCGCGACGTACTACCGAACTGCGGGAATCGTTGATTCGCTTTTGCGCTTGGATAACGCGACGCATTTTCAGGCCGGTGCGATGCTCGCGCGGTCACTTTTTGAGTTGGCCGTAGACATAAAGCTCGTCGACAAGATCCCCAAAGGTTGGATGAAAATGGTTTTCTTTGTGGAAGTGGAGAAGCTCCGGTGCGCCCGGCAAATGATCGCGTTTGCGAAGGCCAACCCCGACCGTGCAACTGACGTGTTATCGCAGACCGAATTTGTAGCGAAGAACGAGATGCGCATAGAGCAGAACCGGAGAACGCTTTGGCCGCCCAAGAGTCCGAACTCCAAGAGCCTTCCAGATTTGAAGCATTGGTCCGAACTTACTCTTGCTAAGCGTACAGAGCTCCTCGGCGAGCCGTTCGACGCAACGTATAAATTCCAGTACCCGCGCGTGAGTTGGTACGTCCACTCCGGCCTAACAGGTGTCGTAAACTTGCCCGCCGAATTTTTCCCCACCGTCCACGGCCACGCGCTAGCTATGGCTTTTACTTGCTATTCGCAAATTTTGGAGAGCGTCATCCACGAGATGAAGATAGATATCGCGCACGACAAAATACACAAGGCTTTGAGACTCGCGACGCTACTTCCTTTTTCGAAAAGTCCCGAGCAAGAGGCCGCCCTCTGCCGCGAGTTGCTTGGATGACGGTCTTTACGCCAACTAGGCCGACGGTCTCTCATCTCTATAAATACAAAAGCGCGGAGAATCTTGAGTGGCTTAAACCCCTCATCCTCAGCCATGAGATTTATATTCCAAGCGTTGCGCAGCTCAACGACCCCATCGATTGCAAGCCGAAGATCGTCCCGATGTCGGATGAAGAAATGGTGGCCTTCCTTCGCAACGACTTCATCAGACGAAATCCGGTTCTGGCACTTGATCTTTTGCAGCAACATGAGCAGAAGATTCGCAGCAGCATTCAGAAGCTCGGTTTAGAGTGGTTCAACTCCGAACTGTCGAAAATCTTGAATACTCACATGGAGAAATACCGCGTATATTCGCTAACCAAAAGGTTCGACAATTTTGGGCTTTGGGCCAAATACGCGGCTGACCACACTGGTTATTGTCTGGAGTTTGTGAACGAAGGCCCGTGGTTTGATAACGCATGCGAGGTTTTTTACGGCGAATATCAACCCTTCAACTTAAATGACCCGGAAAATCGCAATGCGTTGTTCCTCGTGTGCAAGCGACCGGATTGGAGCAACGAAGAGGAAGTTCGGCTGATTCTTCCCAGTGGCAAAGGGAGCACGGTGAAGATCGACCCGCGGTGGCTGACGCGAATTATTCTCGGGATGAAGATGTCAGCAGAGAACGAAGCAAGGATTCGTGGGTGGGCCACAGAGCGGGAGCCTAGACTTACAGTCGTCCGTGCATATTTAGACGAACTGTATCAGCAGATCCGCCTCGAATAGCACGCCTGGTGCCGCACCCTACGGTTTTCGGAACTCGGGGACAGACGGAACGTTTTCTGATATTTGTTTGACAAGACTCGTTTGGCTCATAATGACTGGAGATTTTCAGAGTAACGGAAACTTCCCGTCCGTCCCCACTCCGTTAAGTCTACTCGGTCGAAGGAGCCGACGCCGTCATCTAATCAGCGCCCGAGACCGCGTCATTCGCGAGAGCGGCCTACGGGCTCGAAGCAGACTTGGCATGGCAGGTCTGGCGGAACGGCAAATGCGCCGCAGTTGCTGCAGCCTTCGATGTAACCCTCTCCGTACTCCCACATCACAAGCTTTTCGGCGACCTTGAACCACGCGTCGTGCTCGCGCCATCCGATTTCCTCAAAAATATCTTGCTCGATCGGGGGACTCTGGCGAAAAAACTTCGTTGTATCGAGCCCCGTCCTACGCCGAATGACGTGCAGTAGCGACAGCAACGCTACTGCGGTGTCTGTCGCGCTTAGCATCTCAGGTGCCGGCATATGCATAAGCGTGTTGCGTTGTTTGGCCAACGGAGTCAGGACTTCTTCGATGACGTACTTTTCGGTTTCGGTCAAGCGCGGATGGCCCTTCAGCAGCTGCCGTGCCCTGTCGAGTGAAGGATAGCGGCCCGCCGGATTATCAGGGTGTTTTGGATCAAAAACGCACAGCAACAGGTTGCAATACACCTCCGCCGCATGAGCGACGCTGAGGATCACCCACTTGCGGTGGTGGAACGGCTCGTTCTCTTCACTAGCAGCGCTGAAGTGCTCGAGCGAATGAGTAATGGAGTCTGCGCAATTACGCCACAGGCCCTTTTTCCGTTCGAGGCCCGACTCATACAGCGATTTCATTAGGACAGCATATCTCGCTTTGGCCCTCTATACGACACCAGGCGGGTGGCCCATCCTTGCCGATTTTGCAAGGGTGGGGTCTTTCTCTTGTCCCTTTTCTAATCTCTGTTTTCTAGTTGGCGGCTGGCCTTGCCTTTCCATTTATCGATACCACTCCCAATACGATCGCCCGCGCGCACATCGCCATTACCGATGCCACGTCGAACTGTGCCGCACGAGCTGCGCCGCCAAGCGGGTGCCCCATACGCCGGATTAGCGTATGGGGTAGGGCTGGGTCCGGCATGCCCCTTTCCAAACTCTTCATTCTCAACAACTTATATAAATTCCTTGACTTTTAAGTTTAAGTATGGTAACATGCGCAACTGAGAATCGAACGTGACTTCGCTGACGAACGCGCTCTTGCTGCCGATGGGCAGGCCGTTCTGCGTGGCGAGTCGTTTTTCCGGTCAACTCCTTTCGAATCACACTCTTATCAAAAAACGCGCCTGCAAACCGTTTAGAATCACACTCTTGCAAAACAAAGGACTTAAAACCGCTTAGAATCATACTCTTACAAAAAACATAGGGGGAGGGGGCACCCAGTCGTTGTTCCTCAGTCAAACCTCCAACATCTGACCCTCCGACCTCCGGAAAGCCCGCCATGACCCGCAAACGCAACACTGACAACGATTGCCTGCACACGACCGCCGCCGGACGCCGCTGCCGCATGCTCCGCGCCTGGAACCACAAATCGCTCTGTGCCCACCACGCCCGCCTGCAACAGCGTGAAACAGAAGACCTTGCCGACGATCTCCTCACCGGCGTCGAAGACTTCCGCTCCGCCGCCTCAGTCAATCACATCCTCGGCAAGGTCTTCGAGCTCACCGCACGCGACCGCATCAAGCCGCGCAAGGCCGCCCTTCTGGCCTATCTCGGCCAGTTGCTCCTCAACAGTCTTCCCGCCGTGCGTCTGGAACTCTCCTACGCCCACGCGCTGCCCAGTCTGCATAAGGCCATCAACAATTTGTACCGCAAGGCCCGGCACCGCGCCGCCCTAGAGGATTTCGAGCGCCAAATCTCTGAGCGAGACGGCCCGGTAAAACCATTCGCCGAAGTCCCCGAGTTCGATCCGGCCGAGCAGCCGATTGAGCCGCTGAAAATCTCGTCGTGCTAGAATCGCGCGCGGGCTCCGGGCCATAGGTGCCCGGCTATAAAAATGTTCAAGAAAATTCTCATCGCCAATCGCGGCGAGATTGCCGTGCGCATCCTGCGCGCCTGCCGCGAACTGGACATTGCCGCCGTCGCGGTGTTCAGCGAGGCCGACCGCGCGGCCCTGCACGTTCGTCTGGCCGGCGAAGCCTATCCGATTGGCCCGGCGCCTTCGCGCGAGAGTTATCTTCGCATCGACAAGCTGATGGATGTGGCGCGGCGCTCCGGCTGCGACGCGCTCCATCCCGGATACGGATTCCTTGCCGAAAACCCGGCGCTGCCGCGCGCCTGCATTGCAGCGGGGATCACCTTCATCGGGCCGACGGCCGATGCCATGGAAGCTTTGGGCTCAAAGACCGCGGCGCGCCAACTTGCCAAGCGCTGCGATGTGCCGACGGTTCCCGGTGCGTTCGATCCCCTCGAGCGCCTGGAAGACGCGCGGCAACTTGCGCGCGAAATCGGTTACCCCGTGCTCTTGAAAGCCGTCGCGGGCGGCGGCGGCAAAGGGATGCGCCTCGTGGCGCGCGAGGCGGAACTTGCCGCTTCGTGGCGCGACGCCGGTTCGGAAGCGCTCAACGCTTTCGGCGATTCCCGCCTGTACCTTGAGAAATATCTCGAGCGGCCGCGGCACATCGAGATTCAAATCCTGGCGGACACCCACGGCCGCGTCGTCTCGCTCGGCGAACGGGAGTGTTCGGTGCAGCGCCGCCATCAAAAGGTCATCGAGGAGTCCCCTTCGCCGGCCGTTACGCCGGAGTTGCGCCGGGCCATGGGCGAAGCGGCGGTGCGCCTCGCGCGGGCCGGCGGCTACACCAACGCCGGAACCGTGGAATTTCTTGTGGACGATGCGCGCAATTTTTATTTTCTCGAGGTCAACGCGCGCCTCCAGGTCGAGCACCCTGTCACCGAACTGGTCACCGGCCTCGATCTCGTCAAATTGCAAATCGCCATCGCCGCCGGACACCGCCTGCCCTTCGCGTGGGAGTCCATCGCGCCCCGCGGCCACGCCATCGAGTGCCGGCTCTACGCCGAAGACCCCGAGAACAACTTTTTTCCTTCGCCCGGAAAGATCCTCACGCGCCGCACGCCCAGCGGCCCGGGGATTCGCCTCGACGACGGCGTCTATGCCGGCTGGACCGTGCCCGCCGATTACGATCCGCTTCTGGGAAAACTGATTGCCTGGGGCAATAGCCGCGAGGAAGCCGTTGCGCGGTTGCGCCGCGCGCTCGAAGAGTACGGCGTCAGCGGCATCAAGACGAACACTTCATTGTTCCGCTCCATTCTGGCGGACCCGGAATTTGTGCTCGGCAAAATTCACACGCGCTGGCTCGATGAACGTCTCCAGTTACCCGCCGGCGCTATCCCGCAAGACGGCGATCTCTCCGGCGCCAGTGGTGCCGCCGCCCTCGCCGCGGCGTTGTGGCACGTGCAACATAACGGCGCGTCTTCTCTGGAAAAGCCCTCCGGAGCCGAAGAGAGCGTATCGCGATGGAAGCTCCACGGCCGCGGCGAGCAATTGAATCGCACGCCGCGCCGCTCGCGCGAATAACACGCCCATGAAACTGGAGATAAAAATTGCCGGCCGGACGCGCATCGTTGGGCTGGAGCGCCGCGATGCGGCATGGCGCGCTCAGCTGGACGGCCGCGCTGTGGAAGTCGCCCCCGTTGAGGTTTCACCGGGAACCTATTCCATCCTTCTCGATGGGCGCTCGTATGAACTCACGGTTCATGCTGTTCCGGAGTCCGGGACTCTGCGCGTGCAATCCGGGACGCAAGAATTTTCCGCGGAGGTGCTGGACCCCCGCGCGTGGCGCAGCCGCCGGCACGGCCTGCTGGAAGCCGAAGGCCGCCAGCAGATTCTCTCGCCGATGCCGGGCAAAGTCGTGCGCGTGCTGGTGCAGCCGGGAGAAACGGTGGAAGCAGGCCAGGGCCTGCTGGTGATCGAAGCCATGAAAATGCAAAATGAAATCCGTTCGCCGAAGAGCGGAATTGTCGAGCGCCTGCTCGCCGCCGAAGGCCAAGCCGTCAATGCCGGCGAAGTTCTCGCCGTTGTGGCTTGAATTTATTTTGCGGGCGGCTTTGCGGAGGCGGGAATTTTCGCGGCGTCGGGCAATTTGCCGTTGGCTTCCAGGACTTGCCGCGCGAGGTAATTCGTCACGCGCGCTTCGTCGCGGGCGATGGAAAGATACGCGGCGCGGAGGAGCTGTTCCTTGCGGTTCTTCAGAGTGTCGCGAACGGTCTGCTGCACCTGCGGATCGGAAAGGTCGCGCTGCCCAGCCGATTCGCGCGCGATGAGCTTCAGGATTGTGTATTTGTCCTTTTGCGCGACGACCGGACTGACTTGCCCGGGCTTCAGCGCCAGCACAGCCCTCTTCAAGGCGGGATCGGCTTTGTTCAGCGCCGACTCCGGAACGTAGCCGAGATCACCGCCATTGGTCGAGGTGCTGGGATCCTCGGAATAATCCGTTGCGACCTGGGCGAAGTCGGCGCCGCCGTTCAGACGGTCCATTAACATCGCCAGCTTGCGCTTGGCCTCG
>DASWCG010000049.1:0-1537 GCA_036390175.1 Candidatus Acidiferrales bacterium
CATCGAGGCGCGCCTCATCGCTCTCACCAACGTCGATCTCCCCGCCGCCGTGAAAGCGGGCAGCTTCCGCGAAGATCTTTACTTCCGGTTGAACGTCCTCATGCTCACGGTTCCGCCGCTGCGCGAGCGCCGCGCTGATATTCTGCCTCTTGCGGACCATCTTATGGCGGGGCTGCGCTCCGCCCACGGTCGCCCCAATGCCCAATTGAGCGACGCCGCGAGGCGCATGCTTGTGGCCTACTCCTGGCCGGGCAACGTCCGCGAACTCCGCAACGCCCTCGAGCGAGCCGTGGTTTTCTCGCGTCCTGGCACGGGCGCAATCGCCGCGAACGGCGGGCTGCTCGAGCCCGCAGATTTTCCCGAGAATGTTCGTGCGGCCGCGCCAGGCGCGGTAAGCCCGATCGGCGGCTTTCGCTCTTTGGAGGAAGTGGAGCGTGAGGTGATCGCTGCCACGCTCGAAGCGACGCATTACCAGATCAGCCGCTCCGCTGAAGCCCTCGGCATCAGTCGCAAAACCCTCCTCGAAAAACGCAAGAAATACGGGTTGAAGTGACCGTCCAACAAGGATGGTCATCCCGAGGAGAGAAGCGACGAGGGATCTCTCTTCGGGTGAGACAAGACCGTTATGAAAATGCGGCTTTTGATGCTCGGCAAGACCCGCCGCCCCGAGATGCGTGCCATCCTCGATGACTACGTCAAGCGTATCAGCCGCTCCTGTCCCATCGAAATCACCGAATTCCGCGACAGTGATGCCGCCACTAAGAAACTGGAAGCCGACCGCGCCGCCACCATCGTCCTTCTCGATGCCGCCGGGAAAAATCTCGATTCGAACGCCCTCGCCAAATGGCTCGCGGAGTTCCGCGACCGCGGCGTCCGCGAATTGATTTTCCTCTGCGGCGACGCCGATGGCTTCCCGGAAAGTCTCCGCCAGCGCGCCCACCAGAAGCTTTCGCTCAGCTCGATGACCTTCTCTCACGAACTCGCCCGCGTCATGCTCGCTGAGCAGCTCTACCGCGCCTTCGCCATTCTTTCTGGCAGCCCCTATCCGAAATAGCCTTCGTGGTGTAAAACCATATCCGCCATGTCCATTCGAATCGTTCCTGACAAGAACCAGCCTTCCGCCGCCATCGAAATCCCGCTCGAAAAGCCGCTCCCCGACTACGACCTTCACCAACTCGAACAGCCCACGCCCCGCGACATTGACGCCATCCTCGTTTCCCAGGGATTCCGTGATCTTGTCGACGATGCTCGCGGCGTTCTCACCGACCTGATCAGCGGCTCGGGTCTGGAAATCGCTCAATTTACCGGCGCCATTTGCCCTGACGATGAAGAGACCTACCGCCCCGGCCTGTGGATCGTTCTCCGCGACGCAAATACCGCTCACGGCCACGAACTGACGTCTGACTCACGCGCCCGCATCTCCGCCATCGCCACCGAACTCGTCAACCGTCTCCAACTTGCCTAGTTCCTTGACCTTTCACGCCCGAGTCCGCACACTTTAATCTTTTCGCCGCCCCCTGCAAGAGACCACCGAGGC
>DASWCG010000050.1:0-20270 GCA_036390175.1 Candidatus Acidiferrales bacterium
CGTGTCCCAGCTCCGTTCAGACGACGCAGTTCTGGGAGGACACCGTGTCAGACTTCTATCAAAGCGGGCTGGTCACTACGCTTCATCGTCTGGGTGAACCCAAGCCCGAGGCATTGGAGCAGCAACTCGAGCGTTTCGCGCAAGACCAGCCGGTGGCCCTGATTCTGCCCGCGCTTTCCAGCGAATTTGACAAACCCGCGATGGAAGAGATGCTGGCGCAGCTTTGCCAGATCCGTTACGTAAGCCAGTTCGTCTTCACGCTCGCGCAAACAAGTCCCAGCCAGTTCCGCGAAATCCGTGAGAGACTTTCCCTCCTCCCTGGCGAAGTGCGCTTAGTCTGGAACGACGGCCCTCGCATACAATCTCTTTACCGGCAGCTCGAGAAAAATGGTCTGCAAACCGGTCCGGATGGCAAAGGCCGCTCCTGCTGGATGGCGTACGGTTTTGTTCTTGGAAAGCATCAGGCCGACGTCATCGCCGTGCACGACTGCGACATTGTGAATTACAACCGCGAGCTGCTCGCCCGCCTCTGCTATCCGGTGCTGAATCCGAACCTGAACTTCGAATTCTGCAAGGGCTACTACGCTCGCGTGTCCGACCGGATGCATGGGCGCGTCACGCGGCTGCTTATCACTCCCCTGATTCGCGCGCTGGAGTCCCTGTTCGGCTTCCTGCCCTTCCTCCGTTACTTGGACAGCTTCCGCTACCCGCTCTCCGGCGAGTTCGCCATGCAGGCGGACCTGGCGCGCATCAATCGCATCCCCTCAGACTGGGGATTGGAGATTGGCGTCCTTGCGGAGATTTACAGGAATTGCTCCAAGAAGCGCGTCTGCCAGGTGGACATCGCCGACAACTACGAGCACAAGCACCAGGAACTCTCGCCGGGCGACCCGTCGAAAGGTCTCATGAAGATGGCGCTCGACATCGCCAAGACGCTGTTCCGCGTGCTGTCCGCGGAAGGGGTCACCTTCGAGACCGGGAATATGCAGACCCTGTTGACTCGTTACGTCCGCACCGCCGAGGACAATATTTCCCGCTACCATGCCGACGCCATGATCAACGGCCTGATTTTCGACCGCCACGAGGAAGAAACCGCCGTGGAAACGTTTGCTCGCGCATTGAAGCAGGCCACCGAGGACTTTTTTGCCGACCCCCTCGGCAAGCCGCTGATTCCCAACTGGGCCCGCGTCAGTTCCGCGCTGCCGGGCTTTTTGGGTGCTCTGTCGGAGGCCGTTGAGACCGATAACGCCGAGTATGCCGCAAAACGCGCGGTCTCATTTGCCAGCAGCCGGAGTTGACTTCGCCGGGCGCTGCTCATTCCCATCAGAGGAAGGTGTGTGGATAATCTCTTCCCTGCGGAATTGAAGGCGCGCCTCGATGAGATCGGCGCAGCCGAGCTCGTCGTCGGCATTCCCAGCTATAACAACGCCCGCACCATCCCCCACGTTGTCCGCGCCGTGGTGGCCGGCCTCGCCAAATACTTCCCCGAGCGCCGCGCCATCCTTGTTAATTCTGATGGCGGCTCAAAAGATGGCACGCAGCAAGCCGTCCTCGAAGCCCAAGTGGACACCGAAGCCCTTCTCCAAGTGGCCTACCCCGTCCAGCCGCTTCAGCGCATCTCCACTCCATACGACGGGTTGCCCGGAAAAGGGAGCGCGTTCCGCACCATCTTCGCCATCGCCAAGCGCCTGAGCGCGAAAGCATGCATCGTGGTGGACTCCGACCTTCGCAGCATCAATCCTGACTGGGTTGAATTGCTGGCGCGGCCCATTCTCGACCGGGACTTCGATTACGTTGCGCCGTTCTATCTCCGTCATAAATACGACGGCACAATCACCAACGGGATTATTTACCCCCTGACCCGGACGTTGTTCGGCAAGCGCATCCGTCAGCCCATTGGAGGCGACTTTGGCTTTTCCGGCCGGCTGGCGGCCCGCTACCTTGAAAAAGACGTCTGGAACTCGGACGTTGCGCGTTTCGGCGTGGACATCTGGATGACCGTCACGGCGATTGCCGAAGGCTTTCGCGTCAGCCAGGCGTACCTCGGCGCCAAGCTCCACGACGCCAAAGACCCCGGCGCTGACCTGACCAGCATGTTTCTGCAAGTCGTAGGGTCTTTGTTTTCCCTGCTGGAGACTTATCAGAGCGTCTGGCAGCACACCGATGGTTCCGAAGCGGTGCCGATGTTTGGCTTCCCATTTGACGTGAGCGTCGAACCCATCGCCGTCAACGTCGAGCGCATGATGAAAGGCTTCGTCCAGGCCGTCACGGATCTTCGCGACATTTATCAAACGTTTCTTTCGCACGGAACCCTCGCCGGACTGGCGGATTGCGCAGCCCCGCGTGACGATTTTCATTTCCCCGATCGCCTTTGGGTCCATCTCATCTACGAATTTGCCGCTTCGTGGCATGCGCGCAAACTGGATCGCGAACACCTGCTCCAGTCGCTTGTGCCGCTTTATCTGGGCCGCACCGCGTCTTTCGTTCTCGAAACCCGCGAAAGCTCCGCGCGCGAGGTGGAGCAGCGCATTGAGCAGCTTTGCGAAGTCTTTGAAGGGGAGAAGCCCTATCTCGAGGAGCTCTGGAACCAACTCAGCAAAAAGGAGATGAGCCATGCAGCGTCTGATTGAGCGCGCTTTCATCGAGCCCTTTCACCGCCTGGCCGAACTGGTCTGGCAGGTACTGCCGGCCGTCGTTACCGTGATGGTCATCCTCGTCGTGGGCGGTTTTCTCGCCTGGTTGGTCCGTCAGGGGGTGTATCGCCTGCTGTTCGCCGCCCACTTCAATCGCCGGGTGGCCGAAACGCGGCTGGCCCGAGCCATTGATCGCACGCTCATTTTTCGCTCGCCAGCCGATTGCGTGGCGCGTGTAATTCACGGCGCTCTCTGGCTGGTTATCGTCCTTTTGGCGCTGGCAGCCGTGGACACAACTCTGACGCAGGAGATGCTGACCCGGTTTGTGAACTATGTCCCTGACCTGGTCACCGCCATGCTGGTCCTGCTCCTGGGCTCGGTGATTAGTAAGTTCCTGGCGCGCAGCACCCTGCTGGCCGCGGTGAACGCCCAGTGGGCTGGCGCGCGTCTATTGGCAGGCGCCGTGCGCTTTCTGGTCATGACCCTGGCTGTGGTGGTCGCGCTCGAACAGGTCCGCATTGGCCGGACAGCGCTCCTGGTCACTTTCGCTATCATCTTCGCCGGGGTCGTTATCGCCGCCGCGATTGCCTTTGGCCTGGGCGGCCGCGATCTCGCCCGCCAATGGCTCGAGAAAAGGGTGCATTCTACGCCTCCACAGGACGAAGAGATCTTCCACCACTTGTGACCGCGCCGCCGCAGTCATTTGTAACTGCTTGAGCTTTCCGGTATCGTGACTCCTCGCGGCAGGTACTCCATTCTGTCTCACAAGGAAGTGCAGAAACATGCGACTCCTGAGGTTTTGTCTAGCCATCCTCCTGGCCACATGGATCTTTGCCCCGGCCGTTCGCTCGCAGGGCCGCCCGGAAAGTGGCGCGCACGAAATTGAGCTTTGGACCGGCGGCGGGCGCGGCGCCACGGGAAGCACTTCAGACACCGGCGTGTGGAACGTTGGCTTGCGCTATGGATGGGTACTCACTGGCCCGCACGGCCCGGGTTTCTTGCGCGGCACCTTTGAGTATGCCGTGGACGCGGCCCCTGTTTTCTTGGTGATCCAGCGCGGCAACACCGCGTTTGGGGCCGGCATCAATCCGGTGAATCTGAAGTGGAACTTCGAAACTCGTGGCCGTGTCGTGCCCTACCTCGAGCTCGGTGGCGGAACTCTGTTCACCAATCACCAGGTTCCCGCCGGAACCTCTCAGGTGAATTTCACCTCCGGCGCGGCGCTGGGAATGCATGTTCTCCGCAAGCGCTTCAATTGCAGCGTGGAAGTCCGCTACATGCACATTTCCAACGCGGGCCTCTCGACGCCCAACCCGGGGATCAATACCATCCAGCTCCGCCTCGGCATCGGACGGTTCCAGCGCTGACCCTTCGCCAAATCCCCAGACTCGAGGCTCCCCGGACCTAGGCGGGCCTTTGTCTTGGAGCCGCCTCGCTGGCCCGCTGTGTGCTCTCGCGCGGTCTACTTCAAGTCGTTGTGCGCCTGTTTCTCCGCGACTTTCGCTTCGACCTTGGCGTTGGCATCCGGATTAAGTAGCTGGATTCCCGCGCGCAAGTTCATCCCGCCGCTTCCGGGAGTCCCGCACGACGAAACGTCCGCCTTCGGCTGCACGCCGGTCATATCCCACTTCAGGCAGGTGAAATTGACCTTCGCATTGTGGCTGGCGTGAATTGCCGCGAGGCAATCGCGCATACTCTTGAAGCCCGCACAAGTGCCCGCCAGATCCGCATTGGCAGGAACCAGCCCCCGCGCTTGCAGCCTGGACGTCAGTTGTTTGTCTCGATCACTGTTGGCATCCACTGTTTTCTTAGAATCCTTCTTCACCCATTTGATGGGGTTCAGCGAATGCCCGCTGTGCGTTGCCTCTGGATCTTTTGGCGCGTCGGTCCCTCCTGCCCCTGCGCCCCTGGGCCCCTGCGCATTGACTTGGATCGCTCCGAAGGAAAAACCAACTGCGGCGACTGCAAGAATCATCCACTGCTTTCTCATGTTTACCCCCTGAAGTTCGAAAATGGCGCCTGAGAATCGCGTTCTGCTCTCAGTACGCCACGTCTGCCGCGCGGTGTCGAGGATTGGAGGAATTGCCGCTTCCTATGCGTAAGCTGACCTTCCGGCCAGGGGACCGAAGGGAGCGGTGTGCCGCCACGCGACTCGGGTACAATGCGGCATGCTCGCCGCCAGGCATCTTATCTTTACCGATCTCGACGGAACTCTCCTCGACGCGCGCACTTATTCCTGGGCCGGCGCGGAACCCGCGCTCGCGGAAATCGAGCGCCGCCGCATCCCTCTGATCCTGGTCACCAGCAAGACCCGCGCAGAAGTCGAGCCGCTTCGCCGCAAGCTCGGCCACGCTCATCCCTTCGTCACCGAAAACGGAGGCGGCGTATTCATCCCCGACGGCTACTTCAACCTGAAAATCCCCGGCGTCGAGCGTCACACGCGCTATCTGTGCCTTCCCCTGGCGCGCCCCTACAACGAAGCGCTCGCCGCGCTCGAAGAGATTTCCAAAGCCGCCGGAGTCTCCGTGGTCGGCTTCCACGATATGACGGCCCGCGAAATCGCTCAGAACACCGGCCTCGGGCCGCGCGACGCCGAGTTTGCCAAGCAGCGCGATTTCGATGAACCGTTCTTCTTCGCCGGCGCGAGCGATGCTGGCATCCGCGCCTTCCAGCAAGAAGCCGCGCGGCGAAAAATGACCCTGACCTTCGGCGGACGTTTCTGGCATCTCGCCATCGGCACCGATAAAGGCCGCGCCGTGCGCGAACTGATCAAGCTCTACCACAGCGGCCTCAGAACCCGCCTCACCACCGTCGGCCTGGGCAATAGCCAGTCTGACCTGCCCATGCTTCGCGCCGTGAACCAGCCTGTTCTGGTTCCCGACGCGCAAGGAAATTTTGATCAGCAAGTCCTGAACGCCCTGCCAAAAATTCACCGCGCGGAGCATGCCGGCCCGGCGGGCTGGAGCAGCGCAGTTCTAAGCCTGATAAGTTGCTGACCTTGACAGCTTATTCCTTGACAGGACAAGCGCATGCTGCTACATTTTTGGGCAACCCCTTCGTGAGGATGGGCTTCACCGGTCCTTTCGGTTTTCGGCCTATGAGTCCGTACCCTTACCGATACCGATTAAACGCAAATGGGCTCCTCCGCCCGTTGTCCCCCGGAGCGCAAACCTGGTCTTTGGAAACTCTAGGGTCGGGTATTTGTCTTTTTGGTTCGCTCTCGATGCTGAGCCAGATTGCGTTCGATTGGCCGCTGCAAGAAGGGGAGGATTGTATGCAAAGGCGCGCCCTCGTTGTGGATGGGAGGCTTCAATGAATGCATATCTGTCTGACCGCCGCCGGGCGCCCCGCCGCGATCTCGCAGTGCGCTTGCGCATTCGCATACTGAGGTCCCGCGTGCCTGCGCAGGGCGCCGAATCGGTGAATTTGTCCGAGCGCGGCGTTTATTTCGCCACCAACCTTCCGCTCCAGGAAGGCACACCGGTGGAAGTCCTTTTGCAGATGCCCGCGGAAATTACCGGCAAGCAGCCCATCGAATGGCGCTGTACCGGCCACGTTGTCCGTGTCCAGCCGATGCGCGCTCAGGACGCGCTGGGAGTCGGCGTGTGCTTCGATTGCTATGAGATTGTTCGTCTGTCTGACGCTTCGCGCTCGCCAAACCCGTGGGAGCGTGGCGGGTCCGGAGGGATTGGCACTCCCTCGCAACAGTGAGAAGAAGAGCGTGCGCACATTCGAACGCCTCCAACACATGTGCTCCCCTCAGAATGCGCTGCCGGCCGGCATGCGGGAAATCACAGCCTCTCTTCCTTGACCCTCCTCGGCAACCCTGCTATAAAGCTCGCTTTGCCTTTTGTGTTTGCTCGCCTTTGTACGCTTCCTGAGGAATCTTGCATTCGGAGGCCCACGGAGGATTGACGACTGATGTTATCCCGCGCATGGGTCCAGAGACGGACCCGGAGATGGATTTGTTTAGGAATGCTGGCCACTGCTGCCCCGGCTCTGGCCCAGCCGCCCGCGGAGACGCCCGGCGGCGAAGCCAGCCTGCGCATCCCCAACCTCTCGCAGGTCCAGTTCCTGGGCATGGATGGACACAAGCTGCTGCTGTTTGGAATCCTGTTTTGCATTTTCGGCCTGGTGTTCGGCCTGACGATTTACACGCGCTTGAAAAACCTGCCCGTGCACCGCGCCATGCGCGAAATCTCCGAGCTGATCTATGAGACCTGCAAGACCTACCTCATCACCCAGGGCAAATTCCTTTTGCTTCTGTGGGTCTTCATCGCTGCGGTGATTGTGCTGTACTTCGGCGTGCTCGCTCCCGTGCCGGACAAACCCATTTTCGTCACCTTGCCCATCATCTTGCTCTTCAGCCTGGTGGGGATCGCCGGGAGCTACGGCGTGGCCTGGTTCGGCATCCGCGTCAACACCTTTGCCAACTCGCGGACCGCCTTTGCCGGCCTCCGCGGCAAGCCTTATCCCATTTACCACATTCCTCTCGAAGCCGGGATGAGCATCGGCATGATGCTCATCAGCGTCGAGCTCCTGATGATGCTCTTCATCCTGCTGTTTGTTCCCGGCGATTATGCCGGGCCTTGTTTCATCGGCTTCGCTATCGGCGAATCGCTGGGTGCCGCGGCGCTGCGCATCGCCGGCGGCATCTTCACCAAGATCGCCGACATCGGCTCCGACCTGATGAAGATTGTTTTCAAGATCAAGGAAGACGACGCGCGCAATCCCGGCGTCATCGCCGATTGCACGGGCGACAATGCGGGAGACTCCGTCGGGCCCAGTGCCGACGGCTTCGAAACCTACGGCGTCACCGGCGTCGCCCTGATTACCTTCATCCTCCTCGGCGTCAAGAACCCCACAGTGCAGGTGCAGTTGCTGGTATGGATTTTCGTGATGCGTGTCGCCATGCTGGTCTCCAGCGCCGCGGCCTACTTCCTCAACGGCGCCATCGCCAAGGCCCGTTATGGCCGCGCCGACAAAATGAATTTCGAAGCCCCGCTCACCTCTCTCGTGTGGATCACCTCGATGGTCTCGATCGCGCTGACCTATGCCCTGTCCGCGCTGATTATCCCCAGCCTGGGCGGCGACTCCACGCAGTGGTGGAAGCTCGCCACCATCATCTCCTGCGGAACCCTCGCCGGCGCCGTCATTCCCGAGTTGGTCAAGGTGTTTACGTCCATGGACTCGCGCCATGTGCGGGAAGTTCTCACCTCGGCGCGGGAAGGCGGCGCGTCGCTCGGCATCTTGTCCGGATTCGTCGCCGGCAATTTCTCCGCCTATTACCTGGGTCTCGCCATGGTCTTCTTGATGTCCATCGGCTTCCTGTTCTCGAGGCTGGGTCTCTCCGCGCTGATGATTGCCGCGCCGGTCTTTGCTTTTGGTCTGGTGGCTTTCGGCTTTCTGGGGATGGGTCCCGTGACCATTGCCGTGGACTCTTACGGCCCGGTCACCGACAACGCGCAATCCGTTTATGAGCTTTCGCTGATCGAGCAGATTCCCAACATCAAGCGGGAAATCAAGAAGGATTTCGATTTCGACGTGAACTTCGAGCGGGCCAAGAGCCTGCTGGAAGAGAATGACGGCGCCGGGAACACCTTCAAAGCCACCGCCAAACCCGTGCTGATCGGCACGGCCGTCGTCGGCGCCACCACCATGACCTTTTCCATCATCATGTCGCTCACCAACGGCCTCACCACAAATGTAAATAAGCTTTCGCTCCTTCACGCCCCCTTTATGCTGGGCATCATCACCGGCGGCGCCATGATTTACTGGTTCACCGGCGCGTCCACGCAAGCCGTAACCACCGGCGCCTACCGCGCCGTCGAGTTCATCAAGGCCAATATCAAGCTCGAAGGCGTGGAGAAAGCCTCCGTCTCCGACAGCAAGAAAGTGGTGGAAATCTGTACGCAGTACGCGCAGAAGGGCATGCTGAACATCTTCATCGCGGTGTTTTTCGCCACCCTGGCGTTCGCCTTTCTCGAACCGTTTTTCTTCATCGGCTATCTGATCTCCATCGCCGTCTTCGGCCTGTACCAGGCGATTTTTATGGCCAACGCCGGCGGCGCGTGGGACAACGCCAAGAAAATCGTCGAGGTCGAGCTCAACCAGAAAGGCACGCCGCTGCACGACGCGACGGTTGTCGGCGACACCGTGGGCGACCCGTTCAAAGACACCTCTTCGGTGGCCTTGAACCCCGTCATCAAGTTCACCACGCTGTTCGGCTTGCTGGCGGTTTCCTTGGCGGTGCGTCTGACCGCGGAGGCCGGCGGCGTGCTGAGTTACGTCCTGGCCGCCGCCTTCTTCGGGGTTTCGTACATCTTCGTCTACCGTTCGTTCTACGGCATGCGCATCAAGTCGCGCCAGGCAAGCTGACAGCACACGAGAGGAGTTGGCAGCGAGAAAACGCAGAGGCCCGGCGCTGTAGGCCCTCGCGCAGACCTTCAGCGAGCTATGTTTTCAATAGCCCGGGGAATTTTCTTGGGTCGTTGTCGAAGCCGGGAAAAACGGTCTTCAAGTCATCGCAGCCGACGTGGCCTTTGATGAGTTCGCCGAGCACCGACCGGAAGTCCGTGGTCAGCGCCAGGTCGCGGCCTTCATACAGCTGATGGTCGCCGAGCCCCGGCCATTTGCCGTACACTTTTCCGCCCTTCACCGGCCCGCCCATCACAAACATGCAGTTGGCGTGACCGTGATCGGTGCCGCGATTCCCGTTTTCGTGCGCGGTGCGCCCGAATTCCGACATGGTGACGAACACGATGTTCTCCATGCGGTTGCCCATGTCTCGATGAAACGCCGCCAAACCCTGTCCCAAATCGCGCAGGAGGTTCGCAAGCTGGCCCTGCGCGCCGCCTTCGTTGACGTGGTTGTCCCAGCCGCCGCAATCCACGAACATCACTTCCACGCCGACATCGGCCTTGAAGAGCTGTCCGATCTGCTGCAGGCTCTGCCCCAGACGGCTCTTGGGATATTCCGCGCCGTTTTCCGGCGGGAACTTGGTGGGATTGGCCTTGCGCAGCATATCAATCGCTTCAAAGGTTTCGGTTCCGGTGCCGCGCAGCGCCTGGTCCACCGTCTGCGCGTAAAGGGCCTCGAACCCGCCTTCAACAACAGGCGATTGCGCGATCACCTGAAACTGCCTTACGTCCGGCAGAGCGATAGCCGGCGCCGACCCGCGCAGCGTCCTCGGCAGACTCGCGCCCATGGCCACGGCGCGGAACGGCGAAGCATTCGGCTCGGGCAGGTCCTGCAGCGCGCGGTTCAGCCAGCCATCTTCGGTGGCCTTGACGCCGGGCGTCCCCGACTCCATGAAATCCTGCGCGTCGAAGTGCGACCGCGTCGTGTCCGGCGAGCCCGCAGCGTGCACGATGGCGAGCTGCTTCTGGTGAAACAGCGGCTCGAGCGGCGCGAGACTCGGATGCAAACCAAAGAAGCCGTCGAGGTCTATCGCCGCCGCTTCCCCTCCCCGCCGGGGCTCGGGAATGGCGATGGACGGCCGGATCTTGTAGTAATTCGATTCGCCGAAAGGCACAACGATGTTCAACCCGTCGGCCGCGCCCCGCTGGAACAGCACCACCAATTGCTTCTTATTGGGCATCGGCGTGGCCGCAATGGCGCGCTGCAGGAACGCAGGGATCGTGCTCAGCCCTACCATGGCGACGCCGCCGCTTTTCAAAAACACTCGCCGGGTGACGTTCATCGTCTTACTCCTTCCTTCTTGAGATGAACCGGTTGCGCCCCAATCCCGGAAATCAAGCTAGCGCCGCTGGAATTCCGGGGAGGCCAGCACCAATCCGGCCACGACTCCCACGTCAATGCGTTTCACCGGGTCATCCAGGCTGGCCTGGATGATCTGCGGGTTGTCGAGCTGCTTTTCCAGGACGTCGCGCGTCTGCTGGGAAACCTGCCCTGCCAGGAACACTTGAATGGCCCGCTCCAGAGCGACCTTGGGATCGCCCGCGGCGTCCTGCCCCAGCAAAGAGAAGGGGTCCACGTTCGACCCGCGCATGCGGTTATTGGCCATAGCCAGCGAGAAATTCAGCCGGTACAAAAGCGCGCCCGTATTCACCCAGGTTTCCGCCTTGTCGGAATAGCCCGTCGGCGGCTGGCATAAGTACAGCGGCTCGCCGATTCGCCCAACCCACATCACCAGCGCAAGCGGCGTCTCGATCTCTGCGCCCAGCGCGCGCGCCGTCGAAGCCACCAGCTCGAACGGCTTCTTGATTTTGGCCCGGTAGGCGTCGCGCGACCAGAATTCCGGCGAATAAATCATGGTGCGCAGAACCGCGCGAATGTCCCCGTCGGAATCGAGGAAGGTCTTGGCCATGCGGTCCACCAGCGCCTGCGGCGGATTGTCGGCGACGAAGTGCCGCGCCAGCTTGGTGGAAATAAATTTTGCGGTGCTGGGCTGGTGCGCCAGCAGGTCAATCACGTCTTCGCCGTCGTGCATCCCGCCGCCCTTGATCTTTTTCCCGAGAACCATCTTCGGCTTGGGGTCGTGGATTCGGTCGTCGAACCGGAATTCCGGATCGCGCCGCGGCGTCTCCAGCGTCCACCCGGTGAAGCACTTGGCCACTTCGATGACGTCGTCCTGCGTGTAGCCGCCATCCACGCCGAGCGTGTGCAGCTCCATCAGCTCCCGGCCGTAATTCTCATTCAGGCCGCGATTCTGGTTTTGGTTCTGCTTTCCCGGCTGGCCTCGGCCTCCGCCCTGCGGGAACCGCCGCATCCCGAAGGGGTCATTGCCTCCAAACCGCGCATTGAATCGCCGGCGGCGCATTTCCATTTCTTGCCGCATGCGCGCAAAGGATGCGGGGTCGGCGCTCAGCCAATTGTCCAGATAGAAGAGCATCGCCGGGCTCTTGGCCGTGGCCGTCACCAGGTCTTTGAACTTCCCCAGGGCGCGCCGACGGATGACGTCCCGTTCATACGGCGTGAGCATCCATTTGTCCGCGCCTTTGCCGAAGAACACGTTGAAGTGGTTGAACCAGAAATCCACCATCTGTTCGTAGAGCTGGCGCTCGCTGTAGATGGCGCGAGTCACCTTCGCCATGCTCAGTTCGGCCACGATGCGCTGCGGGCGCCTGCTGTTCAGGATATTTTGCTGCGCGTTGCTTGGATCGCCCTGCGCGAACGCGCCGTTCTTTGCAAAGGTCTTTCCCGGCTGATTACCGGCGGGCGGCGGCGGCGCATCACCTGCTTGCGATTGTCCCGGCTGCCCCCCGCCGTTTTCGCCGCCCTGCGAATTCGCGCCCAGCGTGTCTTTTTGCATGTCCGGATTCGCCGGGGTGTCGCCGGAAGCAGATGCGGCCTGGTTTGCGCCGGCGGCGCGCACTTGTCTGCGCTCTTCGCGCCGCTGCTGTATCTCTTCTTTGCGCAGGCCCGCCTGTTGCGCCGCCTGCTTGGGCTGAGGGAATTCCTCGAGTAATTTTGCGGAAGACATCTTCAGCGTGGGAAATTGTTCGAGGCGCGCGCTCATCGCGCTGTCGTCAATCGTATCCGGATTGAGTTGCTGCTCGATCCAATTCTTCAGACCCATCTTGCGGACACGCTCCACGTCGCCGGGGCGCGGTCCGAAGCCCAGCCGGTTGAGCGCGTGAAGAATGGCCTCGTCATCGCTCAGGCCGGTGACCGGCAGCCCTTTGAGAACCTGACTCTGCGTCTGCGCCAGAGCCAGGCTTGTTTTTTTCTGCTGCGGATGGCCCGAAACGTACGGCACCGCCACCGTCAGAAGAATGCCAAGCCACGCCCCCATCATTCCGGCCAAGACGGCATGCCGGCGGATGGCTTCTTTCCATGATCCGGGGAAGTCTCCTATCCTATACGTCATAGATTCCTCGCTGGAAGACGTGAGCTCTTCAAATCGCTCGGTCCGCGCCGATTGGTGTCTGAGCAGTCTGAGAACACCGTCGTATGGACATGTTAACCCTGCCCGCGTTCCAAAGTTGCGTCGAGAGAGCCCCGCGTGTCATATCGGAAACCGCTGTCTGCGCGGCAACCAGGATTTGACGCAGGCCGCGGCCTCTCGTATAACGTCAGGCGGCTTGTTCCCAGGCGGAGACGGCATGCTGGTCCGGGACTTTATCTTCTGGCTGTCCGGAAAAAAGCGCGTGACGACGATAATCGCGCGCCGCGGAATGAAATATGGCTTCGCGCGCCGCTTCGTCGCCGGGGAATCCCTCGGCGATGCGCTCTCCGCCAGCGAGGAGCTTTGCCGCCAGGGCCGCGCCGTCAGCCTGAATCATCTGGGCGAAAATGTCTCGACCGCCGAAGCCGCCGGCGCTGCGCGGGACAGCTATATCGCGATGGTGCGCGAGCTCGAAGCAAAGCATCTGCAAGGCAATATCTCCATCAAGCTAACGCAGCTTGGACTGGACTTCGACCTCGCGCTGTGCCAATCCCTTGCCTCGGAAATTGCCTCCGCCGCCGCTGCCCTTGGCCGCACCATCGAAATGGACATGGAAGGAAGCGCCTATACGGACGCAACGCTGGACATCTTTGAGGCGGTGCAGCGCGAACATAAAAATGTGGGCCTCGCGATTCAGGCCTACCTTTTCCGCAGCGAGAAGGATATTGCGCGGCTCGCCCCGCTGCGTCCCAAGATTCGCCTGGTGAAGGGCGCCTATCGCGAACCCGCAAAGATCGCCATCCAGAAGAAGAGCGACGTGGATGCAAATTACCGGCTTCTGGCAAGCCTGCTATTCGAGGGCGCCGCGCGGGGGGACTTCTTCCCTGCCATTGCCACACACGACCCTGCGATGCTGGCTCATGCGCGGCAAGAAATTTCCCGCCTGAAGCTGGCGCGCAAGCAGTACGAATTCCAGATGATTTACGGAATTCGCCGCGATTTGCAGGAGGAAATCCATTCCGGCGGCCACGCCTTGCAAATTTACGTTCCCTTCGGCACCGACTGGTGCCCCTACTTCATGCGCCGGCTGTCCGAGCGTCCCGCCAATTGTTGGTTTGTCCTGCGCAGCCTCGCCGCCGAATCGTTTCATCGGCCACGGTGATTCGCGGGAGGGTGTCAATTAACCGGATGTAGCCGCGCGGGTGGACATGTATGCACAAATGTGCATATACTTAGCGTGTGAGTTATTAGTGGGATCCGGCCAAGGCCCGCGCGAACTTCGAAAAGCACGGAGTCCACTTCGCCGACGCTGTGACCGTGCTCGAAGACGATCTCGCCCTGACGATGCGCGATCCTTTCTCAGAAGATGAGGAGCGCTGGATCACTCTTGGCAAGGATGCGGCCGGTCGGCTGCTTGTGGTGGTCTACACCTATCGCGTGGACCGTGTGCGCTTGATTTCTGCGCGCCATGCCACCGACCGAGAGAAGAGCCAATACGAGGAACATCATGAAGCGTGAATATGATTTCAGGAAGGCCAAGCGTGGCGCTGTTGTTTCGGTTCCCAAGCGGAAAACGCGGATCACTATCCGTCTCGATGAGGAGATTCTTGCTTGGTTCCGCGAGCAGGTTGAGCGAGCGGGCGGCGGCAACTACCAGAGCGTCATCAACGAGGTGCTGCGGCAACACATGCGACGGGCTCAGGAGCCGCTCGAGAAAACGCTTCGGCGCGTCATACGGGAAGAGCTGACTCGCGCCTCCTAACGCCTGGTTACTGGATTTCAAAGTTCGCCGAGTGCGCCGCGGATTTATTCCCCGCGGTGTCGGTGGCGCGGACCTCGATGCGGTAACTCCCCGGCTGCAGCGCATTGACGGGCACCTTCATGCCGATGGGAATCACCATATTCCCGCTCTGCACGAACGCGCTGGCCGGTATCTCCCCGGAATTAACGATTTCCTGTCCGCTCTTGGCATCCACCAGCCGCAAGGTCATAAACACCTCGGGCGGATTGGGCTGCAGAAGAAGCGGCTCGTAGATTTGCGCGTACAGTCCGACGGTATCGGTGTTCTTGAAGCGATTAGTGCCCGAAGGGTCGAACTGCAGGCCGTGGGCCACCAGCGGCGTGCGGTCGTCGAGCAGTTCATCGCCGAGGCCCGTGGCAATTTCACCGGCCCTTTGCATATGGTTGCTCAGGACCACGCCGCTCAGACTGAATTGCTTCCCGTCAAAGGGATCGATGGCCAGAGGCGTTTCGTACTTTCCGAAAGTGTCTCCGGCGGTGGTCAGCACAACTTTCAGGTTGTACTGGCCCGGCGCCACCTCGAACTCATTGTGATAGCGGTAGGGCTTCTTGGTGAACTCTTTCACCTCGTCCTTCTCCATATTGAGTTTTACGGTGTCGCTGAACCGCGCTCCGACCGAGCCGTCGGGCCGGTAAGCGATGCCCAGCACGTTTACCGCGGCGTGGTATTTCCCCTTCTCCTTCTCAAATTTCAAGGCGTCGGAAGGCACTTCCATGGCCAGGTTGACCCGAGCCGTGTTCGGCGACGCGTAGAAATACGGCGCCTCAAGCGACACGCTCAGGTTGCCCGGCTGCGTTCCGGTCACGCGCGCTTCTAGGTCCTTTTCCATCGGCTTTCCAGCCAGAACGTCCGCCGGCCTGACGTTGCAATAGCTGTTGCGCGCGCGGACATTGATTCCGCCGCGGTCCACCTTCACCTTCAGGGCATGGCAGCTTCCCTCGGGCGTTTCCGCCGGGGCATAGCCAAGAATGTAGTATTCGTTCTGTTCGCGGGCGATCCGCTGGAGGCCCGCGAGCAGGTCGTTGGTGTTCAGGATCGGAAATCCGCCGGTCTCGCTGGCCAGCGCGTAAAGAACTTGCTGGTTGGTGCTGGCGCTCTCCGGGAATTGCGGAGCAATCTGTCGCGGATTATTCATCGGGTTATTGAAAGTGCTGCTGGGGTTGACCCCGCCCGCGCCGCCGCGCGTTCCCCCGCCTCCGCCGGTTCCCCCTCCGGTCCCTCCGCCTCTGCCTCCACCGCTTCCGCCCGTACCGCCGCCACCGCCTCCAGTGCCACCCCCTCCACCGCCCCTACCGCCTCCACCCGTACCGCCGCCACCCGTGCCGCCGCCACCGCCTCCACCACCTCTGCCGCCTCCTCCCCCGCCGCCAGTCGGCCCACCGCGCTGGGGCTCAAGAGCCGGAGAGGCCGGGTAGGAAGCAAGCCGCAACGTTGGTTGCGCAGAGGGAAAACTTCCCGCCGTCTTGAGACGAGCCGCAACGATCCGCGCGGAATGCGCGTTCTCTGGAGACACCCGGGCCATGCCGCCCTTCGGCGCCAGCGAAACTCCTGTGGACAGCCCGCGCACATCCACGGGGTAAACCGCCACGTTCGCTTTATTCAGGGCATCCACGGTTGCGGTGAATTCATACTGGAGCTCGCCCGCAAGCGGAAATCCCGAGGTAAACAAGATCAGGCTCTTGCGTCCCGGGACGCTCGCCAGGTTTTTGGCCAGGCTGCGGATGGCCAGGAGCACGGTGCGCGCGCCGAAATCGGCTTCGGCGTTCCCGATTTGCGGGAAGCCCGCTGCGCTTCCGATCTGCGGCCCGCCGAGCGAAGCGATTTCCGTAGGCGGAGCGGACGCATTCGGGTTCACCGCAGAGTATTTCACGCCGCCGACCACCTGCTTCAAGCGCTCCGCATTTGCGGTGAAATTCTGCGCGATGCGCAAGCTGCCGCCAAAATCTGCGATGGCCATCAGGCGGTCCGGGCCGGCATTGGCGTCAATAAATTGGGCAGCTGCGTCGCGGGCGCGCGCCTGGTCGGGAAGGTCCATGGTGGAATTGTCGAAGAACAGCACCATGTAGCGCTTCTGCGACGAATTCGGGCCGCTTGAATTGGCTTCCGCGGCGGATGAAAACGCAGAGATGGTCTGTTCCTTGTTATCTTCCCACACGCGAAACTGCTTCTGCTCGAGGTCCCGGACGTAATTCCCCTTCTTGTCGGTCACCACCACATCCACCAGCACCAGGCGCGACTCGCTCTTGATGGCCGGTCCGGTAGCGGCAGGCGCCTGGGGGGATTGCTGTTGGGCCGGCTGCGGTGTTTGCGCGGACGTTTGCTGTGCCCGCGCGGGAAGCGGAGCAGAAATCGCCTTCCATGCCACCCAGCCGGCCAGGGAAACAACCGTTGCGAAGGAAAGCATCAGGCGGTCCGTTTTCATCCTCCACCTCCCGAAAAAATCAATAAGGAATCTCCACCGCACCGTTCTGCGCGGTTATGAGCTCGGCTTCAGAATCCCGCACCACCAGCCGGACCAAGTATGCGCCCGGCTTTACATCAAAGCTGGTTTTCAGCGTGATACCTCGGCGGCCCATCCTTTCCAGCGTTGCGTCCAGCAAACGCATCTCCACCACCTTCTGGCTTCCGGTGATCAAGTTGCCGTTGCGGTCGAACAACGCAGCGACCACCGTCAGATTGTTCCAATTGCGCCCATCGGCTTTTCGGAAGCGGATCTGGCTCAAGTCCACGTGCGTCAATACGGTCAGCTTCGCTCCGGCATCACTGGCCTTGAAAAACTGGGTGTGCAGCTCCACGGGGAGATCATGCAACTCGTCCTGCGAGAACACCGCCTCTTCGATCTCCTGCTTGGCCTGCTCGGCCGGGTCCACCATGTGCTTCGGCGCAACATAACCTCTGCGGGCCTGCACGCTGAATTTCTGGCGGTTGGTCAGCGCCACCTTCAAGGTGTGATACTTCCCGTCGAATTTCAAATTCTGCGGTGAGAAGCCGAGCACGTAGAACACTTCCGGAGCGGCCGCCACGCGCCGGAAGCCTTCCTCCAAATCGTTGTTGTTGTGAAAGAATGTTCCGCCGGTGCCATCCGCCAGCTCGGCCATGGGATCCGCCTGCGCCGAAGCCTCCTGCAGGCGGTACGAGTCCTGGTGCGCGCCAACAGCCGCATTGTTTGTAAAACCCCCGCCCTGGCTTATGTCGCCGCCGGGAGGACTGGCGTACAGGCCGCGCGCATCCACGGAATTCACCACGATATTGGCGCGCACCGCGTGGTCCAGGATTTCGCTCATCTGCGATTGCCGGTCCGTAATCAGGAAACCCGGAGAAATCAGGATCATGCTCCGCTGCCCGGGAAGCAAAGTCATTCGGCGCACAATCTCCGCAAGAAGCCGAAGGGAGTATTGGGTTTCCGCGTCCGCCACGCTCAACATCCGTTGCACCGTTGCCTGCGCCAACTGTTGCGCCTGTTGCAGAAACATGGGGTCATTGCCGAAGGCGCAGGCCAGCGCATCCAGTGTCGCCACCTGCAGCGCCTGCGAATCGTGCTGGGTCTGGATCAAGTCCGCCATGTAGTAACTCACATCCGGACATTCCCGCACACCCGACCGTCCCACCGGATGCGGCCGCAGCTTCTCCAGAGTCTCATGCAGCTTGGCGCGATCATCGGTGAAGTCCAGCGTGGTCTGGCCCGACGTGGTGTAAATTCCTGCGCGGTCGCCGGGTTGACCCGCCGCGGTGATCTGATGGTCTGCCGCGTCCCTCGCGCGCGCCAGATCCTCAAAGGCCAGGTGCACATCGTCGAACAGGTATCCCACGTAGCGCTGCGGCATGGTAAGCGCCGCGCCGCTGTCCGGCCCGCCACTGTCACCCGCAGCGTTGTCCGGCTTCACCACTTTGGCCAATTCCGTTGCCGGGGTCTCCACCGCAAAATGGGAAATGATTTGGGGTTTCTTGTTGTCGAAAAGCTGAAAATCTTCTTCGTGCAGCGTCCCGACGGCGCGCCCCTTGTCGTCGCGGACCACGACGCGCACGAGCACGAGGTTCACGCGAACTTTCAGCGTTCCCTTCGTGTCATGTGTTTTCAGCTCCGTTGTGCTTTCGCTTACTTCCGGCTTCTGTTCGGCGGGCTTCGCGGGAACCTGCGCGGAGGCTTGCCCCGGAGATTGCGGGGAAGCCTGAGCTTTTTCCTGCGGCTGCGCTCTTACTGTTCCCGGCAAAACGAATGCGCATGCGGCGGCAAGAATACTGGAGGCAAAAAGGACAGAGTTCAGCAGTGAATCAGAATTTCCTGTTAAACCAGACCTGCAATGCGGGCCGGTCATTTACCACCCCACCACCCGGGCAAACCGAGGCTGTCTGCCCCTTGCCCCTCGCGGACGAGCGGAAAGGAACCCTGGAGAGAGTACCGCACACAATCTACTCACTGGTGAATCCACTGTCAATCGAGTTTATTCTCGCCGCATTCGTCTCATTTGGTCGAAGCACCGCCGGGCTCCTCGCTTTTCCTCACCGCGCGAAACGCTTCCCACGTCCAAATGTCCTGGGCTTCGTCATGCCGCAAGACGTAGCGGTTTCCGTCTTCCACTATCACGCGGAAAAATGTCGCGCCGGGAGAATACCAGCGGTCCTCCACTTCCTGCACCTCGAACGTCCTGCCCCGCAACACAAATCGCACCGGCCGTTCGTCGGCCCGGTACCCCGCGTAACATTCCACCTGAATCTCCCGCATCGCCCGGCCTTTCCGTGGGGCAGTTTCCGCGCGTTCACGCCGGGAGCTGCCGCTTTCAAACTCAGCGCGCTCAGCGCGCTTCCCTTTTTTCACTTTCCCTGGCCGCCGCCTCCGCGTTCCACGCCGCTCCCAGAAACACAATCACGGCCGAAAGCTCCATCCACACCATCAGACCGATCGCCGCCGCCAGCCCTCCATAAACCAGACTGTACTGCATGCGGCGGACATAAATCCCGAACAACGAATTCACCGCCCACCACGCCAGCGTTGCCGCCGCCGCTCCGGGCAACACCTCGCGCCAGCTCCGCGTCACCGGATGCGCCACGCTATAAATCACCGCCAGCACGGTCATCGCCAGCACCATGGCGATCGCGGGAAACATCACGCTCTCAAATCCGCTGGCCAGCCCGGACCGCCCGAATTCCCGAATCGCCCATTTCCGCAGCGGCAATCCAAACACCGTGAGCAGCACCACCACCAGAAACGGAGCCAGCGTCGCCAGCAACAGCAGGAATCCCCGAAACTGTCTTCCCAAGAACGAATGCTTGTCCTGGTCGGCATGAATAATCTGGATCCCTTCCATCAGCAGCTTCATCACCTGGGATCCCGCAAGCAGTGTCCCGCTGCATCCCAGCAGGGCCCAGTGCCACGGATGCGCCGCGCGCGCCAGCAGAAAGGCCGTCATCATCTGGCGGCTTCCCGGCGGCAGGACCGCGTAAAGTCCCTCCACCACGTCGGGCAGCGCCGCGCGCGTGTTCACGTAGCTGCTCAAGATCCCCAGCACCACCAGCAGCATCGGGAAAAACGCCAGAAACATATTGAACGCCACGGCTTGCGAAATCATCCCGCACCGCGGGTATACGCGCCGCACCGCACTCCACACTCGTTTCGCCGCCGCTGCCGCATTCATCGCCGCTCATTATATAAGCGATGACACAGCCTTCGTCCCGTGATTTCCGCGTCCCCGTGTCGTTCGCAGCGAGCCCCCGGTGTTTATTATGAGGTCGCACGCGCGGAGAAACCCGTCGAACAGACGTATACTTTTTCTGTGGGGCTCCGGCTGAAGGCTGTGACTTCTTGTGGAGGCTTAACCGCATGAATAAGCTCGCCGTGCTTTTGACTATTGGGATGGCGCTTGCTCCCTCTTCGCGCCCGCAAGATGACGTGCCTCCCAACCCCGAAATGCAGCGCCAGGAGATCATCATCCTGGAGCGGGAGATGGCGCGCGCGATTCACCTCAACGATCGCACATTTTTCAGACGT
>DASWCG010000051.1:0-1985 GCA_036390175.1 Candidatus Acidiferrales bacterium
CGCACGATCGCCGAAGAAGCCATGCGGCGGCTGATTGCTTACGATTGGCCGGGAAACGTTCGCGAACTGGAAAATGCCATCGAGCGCGCCGTCGCTCTCGGTTCGGGGCCCATCCTTCATGTGGCAGATCTGCCGTCGAACTTGCAATATCCGACAACGGAACGCGCGCCGGAGAAGGATGAGATCTTGCCCCTCGAGGAATTGGAACGGCGCGCGATTTTGCGGACGCTGCGCGAAACTGGAGGCGACAAGCTTTCCGCGGCGCGTATGCTGGGGATCGGCAAGACCACGCTCTACCGCAAACTGAAGCAGTACCACATGGAGCCTGCGGAGCAGTAAGGGCGCCAACAATTCAAGAGTTTTTCAAAGAATCCGGTTGGCTCGAGGATTTTTACCTCCGCAATTTCCAGTGCAGGAATCGGTTCGCCGTGCAAAATCACGCCGTCTGACGGATCTGCATCTGTTTCCTGGTGAGCGAAGCTTCCGAGATGCAACTGTTTCCGTAGCGCGGCGGTGCCCGCTCACTCGATCGCTTGTCGCATCATTGAATATATCGTTCGGTCTAAGGCTTCATCTTCTTTTCCATTCCTTTTTCTCCCGGCTTGGACTCTCCCACGCTCGTTGCGGTTCACTCTGGGAAGAACGCCAAGCAAAGTCTCGACATGGAATTCCTGGCAGTCTTCGATCGTGCTCCCCATCCCTCTAAGTGCTTGATTCAACGGGCCAGACTGACATCTCCGATGGGCCCGCTGATGCAAGGAACTCCCCCGACGGGTCTCCCGGCCCTCCTGCTTTCACAGCTCGCGCAGCAATCCTGCGTGGCCGGGGCGAGCAGCAAAGACCTGAGGAAATGGGATGAGGGTCCGGAAGAAAAAGACCGAAACAGATTCCAGTGGGCGGGGCGTCGCGCGCGCTGCCTTGGAGGGGGCATCGCGCGAGGAGCTTTTGCGGGAGGCCCTGTGGGCGCTCGCAAGAGGAGGAAACGCAGATCGCATCGGCGTGTGGCTGAAGGCGCGACCGGGCATGGGCCTGCACGGTGAAGTTCCAGCGGGCTTTCACGGGCTCGTATGGGACCGCGAAAACGCCGAGACCCCCAAGGAGTGGTCGAATCTCTCCGTGGAGCCTCCCCTTCCGGAAGAGCTGCTTTTTCGAGGTAAGAGCGTCGAGCAAGATTTAGAGGACACCCCCGACCAGCCCATCATCGGGGCACTCGTCGAGCTGCGCCGCGCATTCTGGATCCCCATTGAAAAGGAAGCACAGTTGAAAGGAGTGATCCTCGCTGGAACCAAGCGGAAGCAGCTTGTGTTTTCGCGCGCGCGCGCGGAATCGATTGCCGCGGAACTGGCCCTGGCGTTGGGAATTGAGGAGGAACAGAGAAACGCCCGCCTCCGGAGCGCGGATCTCAGCATCATCCGGAGTCTCCTCGAGACGCAGGCAACCGGCGCTTCTGTGGAGACATTGTTATCGAACCTGGCCGACAGTTGTACGGATAAGGGCGAGGGCGGAAACGGCCTCGGCGCGGAGTTCGTCGTGATCGGCGTGTTGCCGGACCAACGTGAGGAGTCCAATGGAAGTGATCGGGTTGAGTTTCGCTGGCGCAGCGGAAGCGAAGTCTGGACGCGCGCGATCGAAAGTGAACCGCTGGCGAGCATCTGGCGCCGGGCAATGCAGGGTCGGCGCGTGATCGGAAGCGAACCTCCGATAGGCTGGACCCACGGATCGGTGGCGCGAATCCTGGCATTTCCCCTCGAATCGGAAGGGCAGCTCCTGGGCGTTCTGGTCGCGGGACTGCCGGGCGGCGCCGCATCCCTCGCCACGCTCGACCGCCTGGAATTGCGCGCGGCGATGGCGGCGTCCGCGTTGCGGCACAGAAGGCGAAAGGAAGAGGAATCGCACTTGGTGGTTTGGCAACAGGTCTTGCTGGATTCCATCCGTCAACCGCTGTTGGTGTTGGATGAGGTCGGCAACATCGCCGCGTCCAGCCG
>DASWCG010000052.1:0-1724 GCA_036390175.1 Candidatus Acidiferrales bacterium
GTCTCGATCCGGTTGAAGCGTTTCGCCGGAGCGACGCCTTTACGTTCTTTTCGCGATTTGACGATGTGATTGTGACTGGCCCGACGGGGAATAATCTGCGCGATCTGCGGATTTTGATTGCGGCCCCGTGATCCTGCCAGCAAAAGGAAGGACGCCCCGGCTCCATGCTGGCCTGTACGGTCTTGAATCAACTGTCAGTCAGTTCTTCGGGGGCGCGAGGCGGGTCTCGATGGTCTTGAGGCGCTCGTTCATTTCCTGAACGAGGCGTTCAAGTTTGTCGAGACGCTGCGTGACGCCGGCCGAGTCGTCCCACGCGCCTGGTTTTTCTGAAGCGGAACCGCCTTCTCCATCACCTTCCTGACCCTCCTCGCCGCGGGGATTGGGTTTGGCGCCATCCGGTTTTTTCAGGCGCGCGATCTGCCCCTTGATCATTGGCACCATTTCGATGCTCAGATCGTCGTTCTTCAGCAAGGCTTCGAGTGCCGGGATAGCAGTGGCATCGCCCCGGGCGCCCAGAGCATAGATAGCAGCCGTTCGAACCGGGAAGTGTGGTTCAGTGAGATAAGAGGCAATTTGTTTGGTGATCTCCTTATTGTCCTTCTGCAAGCGTCCGAGACTGTTGATGGCCGCCGTGCGCGCTTCGATCGGTTTGCCGGCGGCAGACCATTGCAGCAGCAGCGGCACAGCTTTGTCGTCGCCAAACGAACCGAAAGCGCGAAGCGCGGCGTTGCGCAGGAACCCGTCCGGGGAATCCGCGGCAACGGCGGCGTCGAGCGTGGCGAAAGCACTGGGCGCTTTCAGGGTGCCGAGCGCCTGCAACGCCGCGGCGCGCGCGCGATAGGACCTGTCCTCTTTCGCGATGGAATTGAGCTTCGCTACAATGGCCGCGTCATCCTTGAAATTGCTGAGCGCTTTGACGATGCCATTTCGGACGGCCGCCTCCTTCGCGGTGTCAAGCGCCTCTAGAAGCTGTTTTGAAGCGGCGGCTCCGCCGATCTGGCCAAGAGTGCTGGCGGCGGTCACCCTGACGCCCCAGGCCTTGTCGTTGCGGAGCGTGTTATCCAGGGCGGCGACGACTTCTTCATCTCCCTTGATCTTGCCGAGAGCGACGACGGCATCGGCGCGATCCGCAACCTCGCTGGCGTTCTTCAACTGATAGACCCACTCTTTCTTTTCCTTGTGAAATTCCGCGGACTTGAGCACATGGCCGCCCTTGTCAAAGAGAACCATCAGGGGAGCGGACTGCGCAGGCAATGAGAAAGTCTGTTTGTCTTTCGAGACGGCGATGTTGTAGAGCTTTGGTCCCGACGCCGTGCTGATTTCGACTTCCACGGGCACGCGGAAGATTCCCACGCGCCCTTCGACATTTTGGGTCTGTTTGACGGTCAGCGCGACCTGATGTTTTTGGTCGTCGTAGGTGTAGCTCAGGTCAAACTTGGGCGCACCAGCGCCATAAATCCATTGTCCGAGGAATTGGTCGATGTTGACGTGCGTGGCCTCTTCGATGGCTTTGGCGAAATCGGCGGTGACGACGTTCTTGCCGCGATTCGCTTCGAGATAGTGCTTGAGGCCGCGGTAAAAACCATCCTCGCCGATCTGGTGGCGCAGCATATAGAGGATCCAGCCGCTTTTTTCATAGACGTTGCCGTCGAATTCGCTGGAATCGTCGAAGTCGTGGCGCACGACGGGCTTGCTCCAAAGATTCGTGCTATCGAACCAGCCGC
>DASWCG010000053.1:0-1536 GCA_036390175.1 Candidatus Acidiferrales bacterium
CATCTTTTCGCCTGCGTCGGTGGCGGTTCGAATTCCATCGGCCTCTTTTACCAATTCCTCCGCGATGCCAGTGTCAAACTCATTGGCATTGAAGCCGGTGGCCGCGGCGGCCAGCTCGGCGAGCACGCCGCGCGTCTCGCCACCGCACAGGGTTTTGTCGGCGCTCGGCCCGGCGTCCTCCACGGCACCTACACTTACGTCTTGCAGAACGAAGACGGCCAGATTGCCACCACTCATTCCATCTCCGCCGGCCTCGACTATCCCGCCATTGGCCCAGAGCACGCTTGGCTCGCCGACCAGCGTCGCGCCGAATACTCCGCCGTCTCCGACGAAGCCGCTCTCGACGGCGCGCGCCTCCTCTCCCGCACGGAAGGCATCATTCCCGCGCTCGAATCCGCCCACGCCATCGCAGGCCTCATCGAGCGCTCGCCGCAAATGCGCAAAGATGACCTCGTCATCCTCAATCTCTCCGGCCGCGGCGACAAGGACATGGACACCTACACAAAGTATTGGGCCAGATAAGAACTTGGGAGTCTTTGCGCTGCCGCACTTTGTCTATCTTGTAGCCTCGAGTAGGATGCCTCGTGAGCGTTTTCATATGAAACCAGCAACCATGATGCTGGTCGCGGGACTTTTTTGCTCGCTGATGTGTGTGGACACGCACGCGCAGACGAAGAATGAGAAGAACCGTATGGCCATCTACGATGACCGCGATGGGTATGAAGTACTATCGGTCTTATTGAATGCTCGGAGCGATGTTTGGAAAAACGAGACGATCACGATTGATCCGCGAACTGCTTTGGGACGCGAAGTCGCTGAAATCAAGGCAGAGTGTTCGGGGATTCCCGCAGAGTTTCAGGCTGCCTCTCAAGACTTTGACAAGAAGTTGCAAACTAGACTTCTGCTTCGGAGGGGGTTCACTCTCCGGAAGAACTATGAACTGCGGCATGCGGGCTCCATCATGGGTCCGGAGCAACCCCGGAACGAAGAAGAAATTCGAAAGCGCATTCGCTCTGGCACGTACTATGTGGCGGCAGTCGGATTCGATGATAAAAGGACTCGCGCGATTGCTTTCGTGGAATATATCTGTGGAAACCTATGTGGTAACAGTTTGTTCTATTTCTTGCGGAAATCAGACAAGGGGTGGGAAGAAGCTCCGGAAGTTCAGCGAGAAGTCCAAAGGTGCGGCAGGATTTATTAGTTACAAGATTTGCGCGAATGGCTCCAAAGAGGAACTCGATGGCTGTGGGAACTCAGATACGAATCAGTCGACAATTCGCGAAGCTGCGCACTTCCGGCGAACTCGGCATCGTGGCGTACATCACCGCCGGCGACCCCTCACTCGACGCCACGCTGAAATTCGTTCTCGCGCTCGCCGAAGCCGGCGCCGACGTCATCGAGCTCGGCGTGCCCTTCAGCGATCCGCTCGCCGACGGCCCGACCATCCAGCGCGCTTCCGAACGCGCCTTGAAATCGGGCACCACGCTTGCCGGCGTCCTCGATCTCGTCCGCCGCATCCGCCAATCGAGCCCCCCA
>DASWCG010000054.1:0-22919 GCA_036390175.1 Candidatus Acidiferrales bacterium
GCGGCCCGAAACGAACTGAGGGCTTGCCCGAGCACCTGCTGCACTTGAGGCAAACCTGCGGAGGCCCCTTGCGTCAGATGGAGCCGCAGCGCGGGTTTGTTCCGCGTCCACAGCGATTCGTAGTCCCCCAGAGCCTGCGCCATTTGGAGCTGACCGAATGAATACTTCGCGCCGGGGATGGGCACGTCGTTCGCGTGATTGGCGGTGATCACCAGAAACACCCCCGTCGCAGGGCCGCCCTTGTAAAGTTGCCCGATGGAATGCAAATACCTCGGGCCGAATCCCAGTAACACAGGAAGGCGCAGCGCGCGGGTCAAAGATTCTCGAATAATTCCGAGGAGCCGGGAATTCGTTTCGTTGCGTTCCACGTAGGCCAATACCCCGACATAGTCGTTCGGTTTGCGCTGCTCGAAGAACGTCCGCAACGTTTCGGAGAGCTTTAAAGTGGAAATGTTCCGCCGCGTCGTTCCTTCCGCGAAGAGTTCTATGCCGGACTCGTTCAAACGCGGCGTGCCAACCGGCATTTCGCCCCTGGATTGAAATTCTTCCAGAATCTTTGCCGTGCGGTCCTTGCTTTCCTGCACGTTTGGCTCGTCGAACGGATCAATAGCCAGCACGGCTCCGGCAATGGCAGTGGCTGCTTCCCACTTGAAGAATTCCGCGCCCAGCTCGGCGGGTCCGCCGAGACAAATTTCCACGACAGGCACGCCTGCCGCCTTCAGCGTTTGCGCCGCCCTTTCCAGATCCGCTGTGTCTTCCCCTTTCTGGGAGAGCACGGCGACTACGCAGCCATTGGCGAATACTTCCGTGTCCAAAGGGACCCCGCCGGCGACCGGCACAATGCCTTTTCCTTGCTTGCCGGTGCTCTCCGCGATCAATTGCTCAATCCAGTTGCTCAGCGGCACAAGACTCGGTGTGCTCAGCAGGATTAATTTGTCTGTGCCCTGCTCAGCTGTTGCGCCCAGCAGCGCCCCCAATTGCAGCGCAGGATTGGATTCGCCCGGCGCCCGCGGCCCGCACGACTCCCGCATTTGCATGGCAGAAGTCAGAACACTTTCGAGGTCAACTCCCCAGAGCGCCGCCGGCACGAGGCCAAAATAGGAGAGCGCCGAATAACGCCCGCCGATGTCGGAAGGATTCAGAAAGGTTCGCTGAAAGCTGTATTCCGATGCGAGTTGCGCCAGGTAAGAGCCGGGATCGGTGATGGCGATAAAATTCTGGCCGTCCAAGCGGACCCCGGAAGTCTGGAAGCGGTTGTGAAAATAGAGAAACTGCGAAAGCGTTTCGATCGTCTTTCCCGACTTGCTGGCAACGATGAAAAGGACCGCGCGAAGATCAATGGCGCTCTCGACCGTCCGAATGGAATCGGGATCCGTGCTATCCAGCACGAAGAAGCGGCAACCCGCTCCGGGCGCGGCAAACGTAAGTGCGAAGACTTCCGGGGCCAGGCTGGACCCGCCCATTCCCAGGAGGACGATGTTGCGCACGCCGCTGTTGCGGATCTTCCGGGCAACCTCCTGTAATTCACCCGATTCTTGCCGCATTTTGTCGAGTACGCCGATCCATCCCAGGCGATTGGCGATGACCTTCGCGTGGCCGGAATCCGCGCGCCAGAGGGAGGCGTCCTTGGCCCAAACTTTTCGCATCGCGCCGGCATTCTCCAGTTGCGACACGGCGGCGCGATGCGCTGCTTCAAATCGCCCCGAGAAAATCTGCTGCGTGGGTAACCCCACTCTTGCCCCCTATCGAGCAGCGTGCCTATCGGCCACTATCCTTTGTCTCAAAAACAGAAGCAGCAATCAAGTTTGTCGAAGCTGTTGAACTCCGATAGTTCGAGGAATGATTTGCGGACAGGGGTGCAAATTTCCTGGTTTCTTGTTATCGCCAGCGGCCGCTAGGATTTTAGGGAAGAATGCAGTATTGTGAAGCTTCGTGGATTCTCGGGAGGAACTCTATGGCAGATGAAAGCTGCGGGCCGGCGCCGGCAACGGCGTCCGAACCGGTGAAGCCCGGAACGCGCATGGTGAAGTGCGTAAAGTTCGGCAAGGAAATGCCGGGGCTGGACCGCATCCCGTGGAAGGGCGAACTCGGCAAGCGCGTCTTCGAAAATGTTTCGCGAGACGCCTGGAAGCTCTGGCTCGAGCATTCCAAGATGGTCATGAATGAATACCGTTTGAATCCCCTCGATCCAAACTCGCAGAAAATCATGGAAGAGCAGATGGAGCAGTTCTTCTTTGGCGAAGGAGCGCGCCTTCCGGAAGGGTACGTTCCGCCGAAAGCCAAAGGCTAGCGGCCTTTGGCACCGCTTCGGTCCAAACTCCGCGGAAGTTTTCCCGTGGCGGCGTGTTCCACGGGCAGAGATTCCTTGATTGAAAACTGCAAACGCGCATGGGCCTCGCGCAACGATTGTTCCACAGTCTCAGGCGTCTCGGCCTGTGCGAAGATAAAGCCAAGGTAACTGGATCCTTCCGGCCAAGCCGTAATCGCATCGTGCAGGCGCCCCGTGATGTGCAGTTCGGTCACCCCCCGTATGGCGCGCGCCTCTTCGACTCCTTTCACGCCCTCGAACACGCCGCTCTCCGGAACAGGAATCATCAGCACGCCGGAAGCACCGGGCTCCCGCGGCAAATCTGCGTCTGGGAGGTGGAGCGCATGGCGCACGAGAAGATCCTCGAGGAAAAGCATCTCGCCATCCTCACCGGGGCCAAAACGAAGCGCGCGGGAACAGAGGCCTCCGATCGGCCGCGGTGCAATCTCCAGAACCCACGGGCCTTGCTCATTGATGCGGAATTCCGCATGAACCGGGCCGGAAATCAGACCCAGCGCGCGCGTCGCATCTTGCGCGCACGTTTCAATCTGTTCCTGGACGGGTTGCGGCAACCGCGATGGGGTAACATAAATTGTTTCCTCGAAAAAGGGCCCTTCGAGCGGGTCGGGCTTGTCAAAAATCGCCAGCACGCGCAGCTTGCCTTCGGCGAGCAATCCCTCCAAGGCAACTTCCGCCCCGGGTATGTATCCCTCGACAAGCAGCCGGTCGAGGCCCGGCTCGCGGGTGACTTGCACCTCCGGCGACCGGAGCAGGCGGCGAATCCGCGCGACAGCGGCGGAAAATTCCTGCGGAGTGTTCGCGCGAATGACGCCCTGGCTGGCGGAAAGGGAAAGCGGCTTTACGACGCACGGAAACGGCGCGCGCGCCGCAGCAATTTCCGGAAGCTCGCCCAGAGAAAATGCAAAAAAGGGCGGCACGGGGAGTCCGGCGGCGCGAAGAATTTCTCTTTGGCGAAGCTTGCTGCGACATGCCTCCGTAACTGCGGGTGAGTTGTGCTCGAGGCCAAAAGCCTTGGCTGTGTAAGCAGCCGCGACCGTGGGGCGGTCGCCCAGCGCGAGTACGGCGTCAACGGGGACATTGTTTAATGCTTTCACGATTTCGAATGCCGCTTGCTGCGGCTGTTCGAAATGAACGGCAATCGCATGGTCGTCCCAGGGGTCCTCGAGCTGATGACAGCGATCGGTGGCGAAGAGGACTCCGACACCAAGCTTCTGCGCGGCCTTGCCAAAGCTGCGCGTCTGGTAACCAAGCTTGCTGGCAAGGATGAGGAGTCGACGGGGAGAGTCTTCAAGCATGACGAACGTTCACACGAAGGATTCCGCCTGCGCGATGGCTTCCTTCGCCTTTGCGATGGGGACCAACTGGTCCTCCGTGGGCTCGGCTCAACAGTACCAAGGTTCGTTCAAGTACGGAATCGCGGCGCGCGCCAGCACCGGCGGCGATGACGGCAAAGATTTTTCCGGCATATCGGCGGCGTTAGCGGCGGCCCTCTTGATTTTTGCGAACGATGCACTGCGCGTTCGCTTCACCTTTTCCGCGGCTGCGACAATCTCCTGAATCTCCTCGCAGAGGGCATCTAGGCGCGGGTCCGCATGGCGCCAGGGATAAACGAGAGCTTCGGAATCAAACGGGCCGGCAAGCTGGCGGATGTCGGGCAGTTCGAGCAAGCGCGAGCCTGCGGGAATCAGGAGGCGAATGCCGAGTTGAATCGGCGCAACATTTTCTTCCAGACCCTCCTCGGCCAGCACGCGGAGCAGGTCCAGATACCCGTCCAGCGTCGTCCACGGAGTGAAAGGGACAAACGTCGGTTGAAGGATGAGGCCGAGTGCGCGGAAATCTTTGACAACCGCAAGAAAATCAGCGCGCGTGTGCCTTTTCTCGAGGAGCGCCAGCACCTCATCATCGACGGATTCCGCGGCGCTGGTGACGAACAGGCAGCCGGTGTCACGGAGCCTCGCGAGATGCTTTCTATGTTTGCGGAGGTGCTCGATTTTGATGGTGACGTCATAGGTAAGGTGCGGATGCTCGCGATGAAGGCCTTCTACAATCGCCAGCGCGTGGCCGATGCCGTTGAAAAAATCGGGATCGCCGAAGGTGATGTGTTCGGCGCCAGCCACGACCTGCCGGCGAATGTCTTCGAGGACCACTTCGCGGCCAACAATGCGAAACACGCCGTTATAGACAGGGACAACCGGACAATGCCGGCAGAGATGCTTGCAGCCGCGGCTGGCTTCGGTGTAACCCACGGTACGATGCTCGCCGCCGGGGACAACCAGATGCGCATATTGGTTCAACGGGACGAGCCCGCTGCGGTCGGGGACATGAAATTTCAAACGCGCAAGCGAGGTGACCGGCTCGGCTTGCCCGGCGGAGATCGCGGATCCATTGGAATGACCTGTGTCGCGCAGTCGCGCGGCCAAATGCGCCAGCCCTTCTTCGAATTCTCCTCCGAGCACGGAGTGAACGCCCAGCCCGCGCAGATACCCTTCATTCATCGAGGCGTAAAGGCCGTAAAAACAGATATGCGCTCGGGGATTCAGTTTTCGAACCAGGGCAATTAACGGCACCGCGAGGCGCGTGGCCGTATGCATGGGCACGTAGAACGCAACCAAATCAGCCGCGCAAACAGCGTCTTCTCGAAACGCTTCACGCGAGAGATCGAGACAAGCTACCTGCGCGCCCTCGCGCCGGAGCCACGCTGCCGGCGACGCCAGCCCAAACGGCTGGCGGCCCAGCTCGTACGTCGAGATGAGCACGACGTTCAACGATGTACCCTCAAACAAAGATTATGACATGCAGCGGCTTGCACGGCCATTCTCGCGGCGCCAATTTCGGTTATGATAGAAGGCTCCGGAAAGTGCAGAAAGGATACTGAGCATGCCGAAGCCCGCAGGAGATTCCTTCCGCACGCGCGACACGCTCAAGGTCGGCGCGCAGGGTTTTGAAATTCACCGCCTGGAAGCGCTCGAGAAACAAGGCATTGGAAATGTAGCGCGTCTGCCGTTTTCCTTGAAAATCCTTCTGGAGAACCTATTGCGCCAGGAGGACGGCCGGTTTGTCCATAAGGAAGACATCCGCGCGCTGGCGGAGTGGAAGCCCGGCGCGGCGCAGAAGGAGATTGCCTTCATGCCCGCCCGCGTTCTTTTGCAGGATTTTACGGGCGTGCCGGCGATCGTGGATTTGGCCACCATGCGCGAAGCCGTTAAGCGCATGGGTGGCGATCCCAAACAGATCAATCCGCTGTTTCCGGCCGAGTTGGTAATCGATCATTCCGTTCAGGTAGATAGCTTCGGGAAGCCCGATTCGCTCTCCTTGAACGCGCAGCTTGAATTCCAGCGGAACATCGAGCGGTATGCATTTCTGCGCTGGGGCCAAAAAGCGTTCCGGAATTTCAAAGTTGTCCCGCCGGATACCGGAATCTGCCATCAGGTGAATCTCGAATACCTCGCCCGAGTGGTGTGCGCCGTGCCGCTGGGGATGCGCGTCGCCGCCTACCCCGACTCGCTGGTGGGCACCGACTCGCACACCACGATGGTGAACAGCCTCGGCGTTTTCGGCTGGGGGGTCGGCGGAATCGAAGCGGAGGCGGCTATGCTCGGCCAGCCGTTTTCGATGCTGGTTCCTGAAGTGGTCGGCTTTAAGCTGCACGGACGCCTCCCGGAAGGCTCCACTGCCACCGACCTTGTGCTGACCGTCACCGAGATTCTGCGCAAGAAGGGAGTGGTCGGAAAATTTGTGGAGTTTTATGGCACAGGCCTTTCCAGCTTGAGCCTTCCGGACCGCGCCACAATTGCCAACATGGCGCCGGAGTATGGCGCAACGATGGGCTTCTTCCCCGTGGACTCGGAAACGCTGGCTTACTTGCGCTTCACCGCGCGGCCTTCCGAACAGATCGCGCTGGTCGAGGCCTACACGAAAGAGCAGGGGCTCTTCCGCACCGATGCGACTCCCGACCCGGTTTTCAGCGACAAACTCGAGCTGAATCTCGCCAGCGTCGAGCCGACCGTTGCGGGACCCAAGCGGCCGCAGGACCGCGTGCTGCTTCGGCAGGCAAAGAGTTCGTTCCAGAAAGTTGTGGAGGGCACGCCGCTGAAGCAGATCGCCGTGAAAAACAACGGTGATGCGTTTAACCTGTCGAGCGGCTCCGTAGTGATCGCGGCGATTACCAGTTGCACCAACACGTCGAACCCATCGCTCATGCTTGGCGCCGGGTTGCTCGCGAAAAAAGCGGTCGAGCGCGGACTGCAAACCAAGCCGTGGGTGAAGACCAGCCTCGCCCCCGGCTCCAAAGTGGTCACCGATTATCTGCAATCGGCGGGGCTGATGCCCTTCCTTGAGAAGCTGCGCTTCCACCTCGTTGGCTTTGGCTGCACGACGTGCATCGGCAACAGCGGGCCGCTATCGGACGCCATCGGCGCGGCCATCAAGGAGAATGATCTTGTCGCGGTGGCGGTGCTGAGCGGCAACCGCAACTTTGAAGGGCGCATTCATCCGCTGGTGCGTGCGAACTACCTCGCTTCGCCGCCGCTGGTGGTGGCCTACGCGCTTGCCGGGCGGATGGACGTCGACCTTTCCACCGAGCCGCTGGGCAAAGACACGGCGGGCAGACCCGTTTACTTGCGGGATATCTGGCCGACTTCGCAGGAGATTGAATCCGCGGTTCGCCGCGCTGTTTCCACCGAAATGTTCCACAAAGAATACAGCGAGGTGTTCGACGGCGACGCGCGCTGGCGCTCCCTGCCGGTTCCCGAAGGCGACCTCTACGCCTGGGACGAAAAATCCAGCTACATCAAGCTGCCGCCGTACTTCGACAACATGCCGAAAACTCCTCCGGCATTGGCCGACCTTCGCGGGGCGCGGGTGCTGGCCATGCTCGGCGACAGCGTGACGACGGATCACATTTCGCCGGCCGGCTCCATCCCCGTGGATTCACCGGCTGGAAAATACTTGATCGCCCAGGGCGTCAAGCCGCATGAATTCAATTCCTATGGAGCGCGGCGGGGGAATCACGAGGTGATGATGCGCGGCACGTTTGCCAACATACGCCTGCGCAATCTCCTGGCCCCCGGGACGGAGGGCGGGTGGACGCTGCATCTCCCCGATGGCGAAAAAATGACCATCTTCAACGCCGCGATGAAATACCAGAAGGAAAAAACGCCGCTCGTGGTTCTTGCGGGAAAGGAATACGGGTCGGGATCCTCGCGGGACTGGGCCGCCAAGGGGACGCTGCTGCTCGGTGTGCGTGCCGTGTTGGCCGAAAGCTTCGAGCGCATTCACCGCAGCAACTTGATTGGCATGGGCGTATTGCCCGTGGAGTACCGGTCCGGAGAAACTCGCGACAGCCTCGGACTCAACGGCAAGGAAGTGTTCGACATCGAAGGCATCGCCTCCCTTGCGCCTCGTAAGACGCTGACGGCGCACGCCCGCTCGGCGGACGGAAAACAGAAGAAATTCACCGTGATTGCCCGCGTGGATACGCCCGAAGAAGTCTCCTACTACCGCCACGGCGGCATCCTGCAATACGTCTTGCGGCAGATGCTCTGACATCACTTTCCATACAACTGGATCGCAGCTACAATTCCCTGGCCCGGCGGACAAACTCTCCGGCTGGAGGAGACGTGCTGAAACGAGTTGCCCGTGCAATTTTCTGCGTTGCTCTTTGCCCAGCGCTTGTATTAGCTCAGGCGGGGCTCGCAAAGCCGAGAATAATCTTTATCAAAGTCGGCCGCTTGGTGGATGTTGAAAAGGGCGGATACGTTGCGAACCGGGGAATTTTGATTGAAGGGGAGAGGATTCGGCAGGTTGGCCCGCTGGCTGAAATCGAGCGGCAAGCGCCCAAGGACGCGCAGATAATTGATCTCTCGAAGGCCACGGTGTTGCCGGGCCTAATTGATTGCCACGCGCACCTGCTCGATGCCATGGACGCCCGGTTGAACCCGCACGAATCGCTTCCTCTTACGATCGCGCAGATGAGCCAGTCCGACCGCGTTTTGCTGGGCGTGGTGAATGCGCGGGAAGATCTCGAAGCCGGGTTCACGACGGTTCGCAACGTCGGACACTCGGGAGTGGATGGCGATATTTCCTTGCGAAACGCAATTGATCGTGGATGGATCGCCGGGCCGCGGATCATCGCGTCAGGCCGCAAGCTGACGCCTCCCGGCGGGCAGGCGATTCCCATGGTCAACAACTTGGTGAAAGCTTTCGTGGACGAAGAATTCCTGCCCGTCAATGGGCCGCTGGAAGCGCGCCGCGCCGTGCGAGAGAACATTCTGAGGGGCGCCACGCTAATCAAAGTGGTCGCGGACGATGGGGGGCGCGTTCTCGCCGAGGACGAGATGAAAGCCATCGTCGAGGAGGCGCACCGCAGCAACCTGAAGGTTGCGGTCCATGCCACGACAAAGCTGGGCATCGAAACCGCTGTCAACGCGGGTGTGGATTCGATCGAGCACGGAGACGAAGCCACCGACGCGATGCTTCAGAAGATGCGCGACACGGGGATTTTCCTCGACCCCACGGCATGGTCGCGGGAAGCGTTTTACGACCTCATCGTCAAGTCCCGCCATCTCGGCGAGGACGAAGTGGCCGGCCTCAACGCCTGGCTCGGCCAATTCACAGCCCAGCAGAAGTCGCTGATGGACCGTGCGCGAAAGTTCGGGGTGAAGATGGTCGCGGGGTCGGACATGTGGTTCCGCTATCCGGGCAAAACGCGCGGCCAGGCCACTCTGCTGACTTTGGACGCCATGCAAAAGTACGGTATCCCGCCGTCGGAAGTTCTCCGCGATGCAACCTTCAATGCAGCCGGGCTGCTCGGGTGGAGCGACCGGGTGGGGACATTGACCGCGGGAAAATTCGCCGACTTGATTGCGCTCGACGGCGATCCGCTGAAAGATGTCAACGAACTGAACAAAGTGCGATTCGTCATGAAGGGCGGAACGGTTGTCCGCGATGACTTCCACCCCGCTCAGCCGTAAGGGTACACGCGCCCGAAGAAATGGAATCAGATGAATGAGGAGGAAGGAATGAGGTCAATCAAGCGCATGTGGATGGCAATGGTGCTGGCTTTCTGCGCCATTGCGGCGGCAGCACAGACAAACACGATCGCCATCAAGGCCGGCAAGGTGGTGGACCCGGAGACCGGAAAAACATCCACCAACCAAATCATCTTGGTGGAGGGAAAGCGGATCAAAGAGATGGGAGCGAATATTGCGATCCCCTCCGGAGCGAAGGTAATCGATCTCTCGAGGTCGACTGTGTTCCCGGGAATGTACGACGCGCATACTCATCTGTGCATGACGGTGAAGGCTCGCCGCGACGCGGGCAATTATTTCTTCACCACGCTTCTCGATACCACGGCGTATCGTGCGATTGAAGGTGTAGCCAACGCAAAGGCCATGCTGGAATCGGGGTTCACCGGGGTGCGCGACGTCGGCAACGCCGGCAATTACGCCGATACGGACCTGCGGCGTGCCATCGAGCGCGGCGTTGTCCCCGGGCCGACGATCATCAATGCCGGAGTCATCATCGCTCCTTACGGCGGCCAATTTCATCTCCAGCCGGAAAAGAAGGACCTCGCAACGCCGGAGTACCTGTTCGCAGATACGCGCGATGAAATGCGCAAAGCCATCCGGCAGAACATCCATTTCGGCGCAACCCTCATCAAGATTGTGGTGGACGATCAGGATTACATCTATTCCCCTGACGACATCCGCTTCATGATCAGCGAAGCGCACGCTTCGGGGCTGAAGCTTGCCGCGCATTGCTGGACGCATCCCGGCGCGCACAACGCTGCCGAGGCCGGCGTGGATTCGATCGAGCACGGCTTCCGGATGACGAATGAGGATCTGGAACTCGCCAAGAAAAATAACGTCACACTGGTGGGCACGGATTTCACCGAGCAGATGATCAAGGCTACCGGAGGCAATCCCGGGGAGCATCAGATTTGGGTGGACCGGTTGAAGCGCGCGTACAAAATCGGCGTGAACATGGCCTTCGGCACCGACGTGGACGTGGAGTTGCCGGGCGAAACGCGCGGAACCCTGGCCATCAACTATATTGATACCTGGGCCGAAGCCGGCGTGCCCGCCGCGGACACGCTCCGCGCGCTGACAATCAATGCCGCGCGGCTGCTGGGTGTTGACAAAGAGCGCGGCGCGCTCAAGCCGGGGCTGGCTGCGGACATCGTCGCCACGCCGGAGAATCCGCTCGACAACCTCCAGACCTTGAAGAAAGTATCGTTCGTGATGAAGGACGGTGTGGTGATCAAACAGTAGGCGCTTTCGAAGATCGTTGGAAGGCGGGACCGGCCTGCATCCGGTTCCGCCCTTTGGTTCTTCGATGGCTCCCGATTATTTGCGTCCTGCGCGCTTCTGCGCGATGACCAGCCCCCGCGGCGTCGGCAAGAGCAGCACGGACAGCAGCCCTTCCTGTTCCAGGCGGAGCGCCGCGTCGCGCACCTGCTTCATGTGGGAACTGGCGTCGTGCATCAAGATCAGGCCGTTCGGGTTCATTTGCGGCAGGAAGCGGCGGACTTCCTTTTCGCGCAGCGGAGCATCGCTGTCGCTAAATAGCAGATCAATCGTGCCGTCCACCTTCGTCTCGAGGCTGGATTCGTTGCGGCACTCGATAAAGCCGTTCAGGCCGGACTCCTGGAAGCGCTTCTTGGCTGCCGCGAAAACTTTGGGGTCGAACTCACAGGTGATGACGCGCCCCGAGCCGTTCTGCTTGAGCCCTTCGGCGATCCGCAGCGTGCTGACGCCCAGGAACGTGCCGGTTTCAACCACGAGTTGCGGCTTGAGAGTCGTCACCAGACATTGCAGGAACTCCAGCACTTCCACTTCGGCGGTCATCGAATCGAGCATGCGCCAGCGCTCCGGATGCGGGCACTCCGGCGTCGGCGCGTGATACTCCGGCTGAAGAACCTCGTCGTGCACGGCGGCATGCGCGAGAATTCTGTGTTCCTTCTTCATTTTGTGGAATTGCCGCTTAATCTGCCAGAGCAATACGCCGCCGGCAATCACGGACACTGCGCTCGCGGCTTGCGCATTCGTGAGGCCGAAAAAGGAACGGGGATTGATGCGGATGAATTCCACCAGGAAACGCGCGCCGCCCGAAAGAATCAGATAACTGCAGAATATTTCCCCCGTGGCCTTCGGTCCGCGGACCGATTTCGCCCCCATTCGCCAGAGAAACCCGGCAATGACCAGCGAAATGAAGAATTCGTAGAGGGGCGTAGGGTGCACCCGCTGGGTTGTAGGTACGAGACCGTTGGGAAAGCTCATTCCCCAGGGAAGCGATGTGGGAATTCCATAATCGCCGTCGCCCGAAACCAGGCAGCCGATTCGCCCGATGCCATACCCGAGCGCGGCGGCGGGCGAGGCCACATCAAACATCTGCAGCAGCGGCATCCGGTAATGCCGTGCCAGAAAAATCAGCGCAACGAAGCCGCCGAGAAATCCCCCGAACCATGCGAAGCCCATTCGGCTGAAAAGCAGCGGCAGCGGATCGGCAAAAAATTCCGCGGGACTCTCCAATACGTGATAGAGCCTCGCGCCCGCCAGCCCCGCGAGCCCGGCAACGCCAATAATCGTATAGGGATCGGCGCTCAGACTCCGGCGGCGCAGGTCGGCTTGCATCAAGAAACAGGCGCAGATCAGCCCGGTCGAGACGAATAAGCCGAACGTCGGCAGCGTGATCCAGCCAAGATGGAGATAGGGCATCATCGCAATCTGTCAGACTGCTTCTGCTCCGCAGTATACATGAGGCTCCGTCCGCCAAAGGCGCCGCCAACGCATCTTCCCACAGGGCATCGTGCCCAGCGAGCCGACTTGCGCTATTCTTCCGGGCAATTGGCGGCGGGAGTTCGCCAGAAGGACGTGCGTGATGTCCGGGAAATACACATGAGCCGAGGGCGCGTACCCAACTGGATACGCTGGAGCGGAGTGCTGTGGCTTGTAATCTGGGCGCCTTCCTACTGGCGCACTTGGGGCCCAGTGAATTTTCTTCATCTGTGCGACATCGCCGTCTTCCTGACTTGCATCGGATTGTGGCGCAGCGATTCCCTGCTGCTCTCCTCGCAAGCGGTCGGCTCGATTCTGGCCGATGCGATGTGGTGCCTCGATGCGGGCGGGCGGCTTTTCTTTGGCAGGCACCTGTTCGGGGGAACCGAGTACCTGTGGGACGCGCACTATTCGCTTTTCTCGCGGATGCTTTCGCTGTTTCACGTCTTCTTGCCCTTCCTTCTTCTCTGGTTGGTGTGGCAAACCGGCTACGACCGGCGGGGCTGGAAGCTTCAGGCGGGCATCACCGCGGCGCTCCTGATCGTCTCGCGATTTATCAATCCGGCGCTCAATCTCAACTATGCGTTCTCCGACCCGCTGTTTCACCGCGCGTGGGGTCCCGCACCGGTTCACCTGTTGGCGATCCTTTGGGGAATAGTCGTGCTGTTTTATTTGCCGACACACCTGCTTCTCGCCAAATTCATGCCGCCGGAGGGGTCGAGCGGAAAATGCTGAAGCTCACGCCGCGCGACTTTGCTCGATCGCCGCCGATCTCAGCATCATCAACGCCGTGTACACCACCACGGCAACCACGAACCACCGCACCGCGCCCAACGGAAGCGAGCGCACCAGAAACGCCGCCAGCAAGACCCCGGGGATCCCTCCGATCGCCAGCCCCAGCGCCGATTTGAGGTTGTAGCTCTTCTCGCGAATAAATCGCACGCTGCCCACAGGCATCAAGAATGCGCAGGAGCCCATCATGATGGGAAATGCCGCTTTTGGATTCATGCCCATCAGATAAACCACCATCATGCAGGGCGCATACAGTCCGATGCCGAGTGTCATCAGCGCCCCGAACACTGCGTTGGCCGCCACCGCTGCCGCGAGCTTCACTCCTGTGATTCCCAGCAGATCTCCACCGCCCGGCAACAGGTGCAGCTGCGACATCAGCATGATTCCCGATGTGGCCAGCAGCGCGAGCCCCATACCGATCTGAATCTTCCGGCGCGGCCAGCGTGCAACGACGCCCGCTCCGAGCCAGGATCCCACCACAGACGCCCCGATCATCAGCGCGAGCGTGGTCACATCCACCTGGATGACTGCGATGTAAATGAACGCCTGCAGCACCGAAGGCAGCGTGTGCCCGACATTCAACGTTCCCGGGATCTGTTCGTCGCGCACAACGCGCCATAGCTTGAAAAACGAGGTAGTCGTTGCGTAAGAGCCGATGCCCAGTGTGTCGAAAAAGTTCGTCACCAAGCCGATAGCGCCATCGCGCAAGTCTGGCGCTTCCCCTTTTCGTTTCGCTCGAATGACGGACAACGCCCAAATGGCCACATAGGTCCCCGTGAAGATGCCGAGCGCGACAAAAAGAGCGCTTTTCATGATGCGGTCACGAATTGCCTAGAACGCTGATGCCTTCAATCTTCACTTTCATCATATCGCCGGGACCCCATTTTCTTTTTATCCCGCGCGCCATAGCGCCGATCAGTATATGTCAGCCCCGGTTGTGACCGCTGCCGAGTCTCGGTTTGCAAATTGCGGCATGGAATGATGCCGGATTCGCCAGATTGTATTAAACTGCCCGGCCACGCGACTTCAAGGGAGGAAATTATCACCATGCTGGATCGCCGCCGTTTTTTGAGCACGTGTTCAGAACTGGGACTGGGCGCCACGCTGTTTCCCGGCGTCTTATGGGCCCTCGCAGAGGAAAAGGGAAAGATCACCAAGGAAATGATTGATCAAGCCGCGCTCATTGCCGACGTGCCCATTCCGGAAGAAGACCGCCAAATGATGCTGGAGACGTTAACCGAACAGAGCAAGAGCTACGAGGAAATCTTCCAGCTGCACATCCCCAACCAAGTGCCGCCGGCGCTGGTGTTCGATCCGCTGCTGCCTTCCACGAAGTTCGAGCGGGTGAAGCAGCCGATACAAATTTCCGCGGCGCCTGCGATTGCGGCCCGCGGCGTTCCGAAGAAACTCGAAGACGCTGCATTTTTCACCGTCCGCGAGCTTGCCGAATTCGTCCGCACGCGCAAGGTTTCTTCCACCGCGCTGACCGAGATGTATCTGGAGCGCCTGAAGCGCTACGACCCGCTGCTCAAATTCGTGATTACCTTCACCGAAGACCGCGCGCGGGCCAAGGCCAAAGAGGCGGACCAGGAAATCGCGGCCGGCAGATACCGCGGCCCGCTCCACGGATTGCCGTGGGGCGCGAAAGACCTGCTCGCGGTGAAAGGCTATCGCACCACGTGGGGTGCGGGTGGGTTCGAGAACCAGATGATTGAAGAAGACGCGACCGTGGTAAAGCGTCTGGATGCAGCGGGAGCGGTGCTCGTGGCCAAGCTCAGCCTGGGAGCGCTGGCCATGGACGACCGCTGGTTCGGCGGGAAGACGCGCAATCCGTGGAACACGGCGCAAGGCTCGAGCGGGTCATCGGCGGGTTCGGCGTCGGCGACGTCCGCCGGCTGCGTTGCGTTTGCCATCGGCTCGGAGACGCTGGGCTCGATTTCTTCGCCGAGCACACGTTGCGGGTGCACAGGGCTGCGTCCGACGTTTGGCCTGGTGCCGCGGACCGGAGCGATGGCGCTTTCGTGGAGCATGGACAAGCTCGGCCCCATCTGCCGCGCGGTGGAAGACTGCGCCCTGGTGCTGCACGCCATTCATGGGCCCGACGGAAAGGACCGAAGCGTTCAGCCGGCCTTTTTCAATTGGGACGCCAATCTCGACTGGCGCAAACTGCGCGTCGGATTTTTGAAAGCGGATTTCGAATCGCCGCAGCCCCCTCCTGCCCCGCCGGCCAAGCCGGAGTCCGAGCTTTCCGAGGAAGAGAAAAAGAAGCTGGCGGCGCGGAAGGAACGGCAGGAGCAGTTCCGCGTGCGCTCGGCGTATGACAAGAGGTTCAACGAAGCGGCGATTCAGAAACTCGAGCAAATGGGCGCGAAGCTGATTCCCGTCGAGTTGCCGAAGTTTCCCTACCGCGCGATGGTGCCTTTGCTGGAAGCCGAAGCCGCCGCCGCCTTCGACGAACTCACGCGCACAGGCCGCGACAAACTGCTTACCGACCAGGGCCCCGGCGATTGGCCGAACTCGTTCCGCACGGCACGGTTCATCCCCGCCGTTGAATACATCCAGGCGAACCGCGCGCGGATGATGGCCATGGAAATGGTGTCGAAAGCCTTCGATGGATTCGATGTGATCGTGGCGCCCACTGGCAGCCAGCAACTTGTGGTGACCAACCTGACGGGCCACCCCGCGTTGATTCTTCCCAACGGCTTCCGCGGGGAGGATGCTCCGCCGGTGATCAAGAATGAAAAGGGCGAAATGGAAGGTGGGTACGGCGGGCCCGGCACGCCGGTGAGCCTGACCTTCCTGGGACAGCTTTACGGCGAGGCGAAGCTGCTGGTGTTCGCGCGCGCGTATCAGGAAGCCACGGGCTTCCACCGGCGACATCCGGATGTGGACGTCAAGATGGACGCCGGATAGCAGCTGGCGTTATCTTAACGGGGATGGATCTGCGCGTTCCTCTGCCAAAGATTTGCCGTCGCTCAGGTGTCCCATGACAAAGATTACGAAACTCCAGGTGAACGGAACAGCGTATCCGATTGATGCGGATGCCGACGTCAGCCTGCTCTCGGTCTTGCGCAATCAGTTGGATTTGACGGGAAGCAAGTACGGCTGCGGCGAGGGACAATGCGGTGCCTGCACCGTGCTCATCAACGGAAACCCGCGCCGCGCGTGTATCACGCCGGTCGGGGCCGCCGCGCAGAAACAGATTACGACGATTGAGGGACTCGAAACGCAGGGGCGGCTGCACCCGCTTCAGGAAGCGTTCCTCGCGGAAGGCGCCATGCAGTGCGCCTTTTGCGCCTCCGGAATGATCCTGACGGCAGTCTCGCTTCTGAATACAAATCACAATCCCTCCGCCGAGCAAATCACGGAATTCATGAACGGGAACATCTGCCGGTGCGGCACTTATCCCCGAATCGTGGCGGCGATACAAAGGGCTGCGAAAGAGATGAAAGGGGGCGGCCAATGAGCGGCGATCCGATCTTCACAAGGCTCTGGGAGCAGGAACGCTACGAGCTGGCTGCGCCGCCCACTTACCGCTTTGAATTGGACCGCCGCGGATTCTTCAAGTTTCTGGGAGCGGGCATCCTGGTCGTTTCCGTGTTGCCGGAGGTTTCGGGCTTCCAGGAATCGGGCCGCACGCTGCGGCAGTCCGGGGAATCGCTGCCAAGAGAAATCGGGGCCTGGCTGCACTTTGGCGAAAACGGCGTGGTGACGGCTTACACCGGAAAGGTCGAGGTGGGCCAGAACATTCGGACGTCGCTCAGCCAGGGGGTCGCCGAAGAGCTTCGCGTCGCCCTGGGCAGCCTTCGATTCGTGATGGGCGATACGCAGCTCACGCCGTTTGATAGCGGAACTTTCGGTAGCCGCACTACGCCGACAATGAATCTGCAGCTTCGGAAAGTCGCCGCAGCGACTCGCGGCGTGCTGCTCGATTTGGCGGCCGCGGATTGGGGGGTTCCCGCGGCCCGCCTTGTCGCTGCCGAGGGCAAGGTCACGGATCCGGAAACAAAGCGCGCGATTGAGTACACAAAGCTCGTTCAGGGACGCCAGCTGACACAGACGATTCCGGCAGAAGATCCGCTCACACCTCCCGCGCAGTGGACCGTGGCGGGCCAGCCGGAGCCAAAAGTGGACGGACGCGAATTCGTCACGGGAAAGCACCGCTATCCCTCCGACCAAAAGCTGCCGGGAATGCTCTTCGGGAAAGTGCTGCGGCCGAGTTCGTTCAACGCGACGCTGGTTTCCGTGGATACGCGCGAGGCCGAAAAGATGGCCGGTGTCACCGTAGTCCACGACGGGACGTTCCTCGGCGTCGCGGCCGTTGACGAAGAAACCGCTTCGCGGGCCGTCGCCGCGATCCATGCCGAGTGGAAACCGGAACCCCAGCCTTCCCACAAGGAAATTTTCGAATACCTGAAAAGGAATGTGGTCGAAGAGAAGGGGCGGGACGGATCCTTAGGCTTCGAGGTGGGCTCAATGGAAGCGGGCTTGGGCGCCGCCGACCACCGCCTGGAACAAACCTACACGGTGGCCTACATCGCGCACGCTCCGCTCGAACCGCGCGTCGCGCTCGCGCAGTGGTCCGGCAACCATCTGACGGTCTGGACCGGCACGCAGCGGCCGTTTGGGGTGCGCAGCGAACTGGCGCAGGCGTTCCGGATTCCCGAAGAGCAGGTTCGCGTGCTCATGCCGGATACAGGTTCCGCATACGGCGGCAAACATACCGGCGAGGCAGCCGTGGAAGCGGCGCGTCTGGCGCGCGCGGCGAAAAAGCCGGTCAAGGTGGTGTGGACCCGGGAAGAAGAATTTACGTGGGCTTATCTTCGCCCCGCGGGGGTGATTGAAGTCCGCAGCGGGGTAAGCCGCGACGGAAAAATTACGGCCTGGGAGTTTCACAATTACAATTCCGGACCTTCGGCCATTCGCACGTACTACGCCATCCCCAATCAACGCATTCAGTTTCACGCGGCGAAATCGCCTTTGCGCCAGGGATCCTACCGGGGGCTGGCGGCCACCGCGAATCACTTCGCCCGCGAGTCGCACATGGACGAGCTGGCAGGTCTTGTGAAGATGGACCCGCTGGAGTTCCGGCTGAAGAACCTGACCGATGAGCGGCTGCGCGCGGTCTTCGAAGCCGCCGCAAAGAAGTTTGGCTGGGGGAGAGCGAAAAGCGGACCCGGCCGGGGCTTCGGGCTCGGCGGGGGATTCGAGAAGAACGGATACGTTGCGACGTGCGCGGAGGTAGAGGTGGACCGCGCGAGCGGGGCGGTCCGGGTGGTGCGCGTCGTCACGGCGTTTGATTGCGGAGCGGTCGTCAACCCCGACCATCTTCGCAATCAAATCGAAGGCGCAAATATCATGGGCCTGGGAGGAGCGCTCTTCGAGGCCATCGAATTCGAGAACGGACGCATCCTCAATCCAAAGTTCTCGAAGTACCGCGTCCCCAAGTTCAAAGATGTTCCGGCGCTGGAAACCGTCTTGCTCGACCGCAGGGATATTCCTCCGGCGGGCGCGGGAGAAACCCCGATTGTGGGGATCGCCCCGGCGATCGGCAATGCGATTTTTGACGCGACCGGAGTCCGCCTGCGCGCGCTTCCGATGGTTCCGAATGGTTTGCGAAACGCAATCGGCGCCGCAGGAATAGCGAAAATGGTATGATTTCCATAGCCTTCGCTTACATACTCGGTCGCAGACGAATCGGTCTAATGCATCGTCGAAAAGCGGGGGAATGACGGAGAAAGTGCCATGGCAGTGAACCAAATCCGGCATCCTGGCGCGGCCGAGAACCTTGTCAACCGCGCGGAAGTAAATCTTCATTCCACAACGGAAGCGGCGCTCGCCACGCTTTCCGGGCGCGCTCTGCACGCGAACCACGGCATCCCTCTCAACCTGGATTGGGTGAAGGAGGTGCGCGTCAACACCAGCGCGGTGGAACGCCGCGCCCAGACCCTCGTTACGCGGCGGACGGTAAAGAAGGAATGGCAGGCGGCTTGGCTCTTGCGCGCCATTTCCTGCATGGACCTGACGACTCTCTCCGGCGACGATACCGACGAGCGCGTGCGCCGCTTGTGCGCGAAAGCCCGCCAACCCATGCAGCAGAAAATTGTGGAGCGGCTCGGAATCGGACAGCTCGACCTGAAAGTAGCCGCCGTTTGCGTCTATCACAGTTTCGTGGAAACGGCGCTGCGCGCTCTGGAGGGCAGCGGCATACGAGTTGCGGCGGTTTCGACGGGGTTCCCCGCGGGTCTTTCCCCACTCGCGGAACGCGTCACGGAAATCCGCCGCTCGGTGGAAGCTGGCGCGCAGGAGATTGACGTGGTCATCACGCGAGCCCATGTTTTTGGCGGAAAATGGCAAGCCCTCTACGACGAAATCGCGGCGTTCAAGAGCGCCTGCGGCCCCGCCCACATGAAGGTGATTCTCGGGACCGGCGACTTGCTCACGCTTCGCAACGTGGCACGCGCGAGCGTGGTCGCCATGATGGCCGGAGCGGATTTCATCAAGACTTCGACGGGCAAGGAAACGGTTAACGCCACGTTGCCTGTCGGCTTGGTGATGACGCGTGCCATCCGCGAGTATGCCTACGAGACCGGCATGGCCGTGGGTTTCAAAGCAGCCGGCGGCATCCGCACGGCCAAGCAGGCCATGGAATGGTTGTCTCTGATGAAAGAGGAGCTTGGCGCGGGGTGGCTTGGCGCCAATCTGTTTCGCTTCGGCGCCAGCAGCATGCTGGCGGACATCGAACGGCAACTCGAGCACCATGCCACCGGACGCTACTCGGCAGACTACCGTCATCCGATCGCCTAGTGGCAACAGGGAGTGAGGCCGGAAGAATCGGGTAGAACCGCATGGGCATCGCCGAAAAATTCATCAGTATGGAATATGGCGCGGCGCCGGAGGACCCCCGCGAAGCGCTGCTTTGGCTCGACGGACACAGCCGCCGGTTCGGACACTTCATCAACGGCGCCTGGCTGAACCCCGCCTCCGGGCAATACTTCGACACAACAGATCCCTCCACAGGAGATAAGCTTGCGAGTGTTGCGCAAGGAACCCTCGCGGACATAAACGCCGCGGTGGAAGCGGCGCGTGGCGCGTTGGGAGTCTGGCAGGCTCTCACTCCTCATGGGCGCGCCCGGTACCTCTATGCCCTGGCGCGGCAGGTGCAAAAGCATTCGCGGCGTCTCGCGGTGCTCGAAACGATGGACAACGGGAAGCCCATCCGCGAGAGCCGCGACATTGATATTCCTCTGGTCGCTCGGCATTTCTACCACCATGCCGGATGGGCGCAGCTCCTCGCGCAGGAATTTCCCGGCTACACGGCTTGCGGCGTGGTGGGACAAATCATTCCGTGGAATTTCCCTTTGCTCATGCTGGCCTGGAAGATTGCGCCGGCAATCGCCACGGGAAACACGGTGGTGCTGAAGCCGGCGGAGTTTACTCCACTGACGGCGCTGGCCTTCGCGGAAATCTGCCAGGAGATCGGGCTCCCCGCAGGTGTCGTCAATATCGTCACCGGAGACGGCTCGACCGGCGAAGCGCTGGTGAAGCACGCCGGCGTGGACAAGATCGCCTTCACCGGCTCCACCGAAGTGGGGCGCGCCATCCGCAAAGCTACGGCGCAAAGCCACAAGCGGCTTTCGCTGGAGCTGGGCGGCAAATCCCCTTTCATTATTTTCGAAGACGCCGACCTGGACAGCGCCGTGGAGGGCCTGGTTGACGGAATCTGGTTCAACCAGGGAGAAGTGTGCTGCGCCGGTTCGCGCCTGCTGATGCAGGAGAGCATCGCAGAGTCGCTGATCGCCAAGATCCGCGACCGCATGAGCACGCTGCGCATCGGGTCGCCGCTCGACAAGGCCATTGATATCGGAGCGATTGTCGCCCGCGTGCAGTTGGAGCGCATCCAGCGCCTGGTGGACCAGGGCATCGCCGAAGGCGCCACGTGCTGGCAGCCTTCTCTCCCGATGCCTTCCCGTGGTCTTTACTTCCCGCCGACGTTGCTGAGCAACGTGCATCCGGCTTCCATCGTGGCCCAGGAAGAGATTTTCGGTCCCGTCCTCGCGGCCATGACGTTTCGCACGCCCCGCGAGGCGGTGGAGCTTGCGAACAACACGGTCTATGGCCTGGCGGCGTGCGTGTGGAGTGAAAGCGTCAATGTCGCCCTGCATGTCGCCGCGCAGTTGAAGGCCGGGGTCGTTTGGGTGAACAGCACGAATCTGTTCGACGCATCCTGCGGATTTGGCGGGTATCGCGAAAGCGGATATGGACGCGAAGGAGGCCGGGAAGGGCTGTTCGAGTATCTCGAACCGATTTGGTTTAAGCAGGCGCCTCCGATTCGCCCCGCGAAGCTTGCGACTGAAAAAACTTCGGGCCGGCAAGCCGGCGCGGCGGCGCCGCCGATTGACCGCACGGTGAAGCTGTACATCGGCGGCAAGCAGGCGCGCCCGGATTCGGGCTACAGCATCGAAGTGCGCGGCGCGGATGGACGGCTGCTCGGCGAAGCGCCGTTTGGAAATCGCAAAGACATTCGCAATGCCGTTGAAGCGGCGCGCAAAGCGGAAGGGTGGGCGAAAACAACGGCCCATAACCGCGCCCAAGTGCTTTACTACGTCGCGGAAAATCTGTCCCAGCGCCGTGAAGAGATCGCCGGGCGATTGTCCGTAGTCGTTGGGAAGGAGCAGGCAGCCGCCGAAGTCAGTCACAGCATCGAGCGCGTTTTTTCGTACGCAGCCTGGGCCGACAAGTATGAGGGCGCGGTGCACGATCCGCCGTTCCGTAACGTTACGCTGGCGATGCATGAGCCCATCGGAACGGTCGGGATTGTTTGCCCCGCCGAAGCCCCTTTGCTGGGGTTTTTGTCTTTGGTGATGCCGGCCATCGCTGTCGGTAATACGGTTGTCGCCATCCCGTCGGAAGCGTACCCGCTGATTGCCGGCGACCTCTACCAAGTGTTCGATACCAGCGATTTGCCCGGCGGCGTAGTAAATATCGTGACGGGGCGCTCCGGAGAACTCCTGAAAGTGCTCGCCGAGCACGATGATGTGGACGCCATTTGGTGTTTCGGAGACGAAGCCAGCGGCGCGTCTGCGAAGTTACTTTCGGTTGGCAATTTGAAGCAGGTGTGGACCAATGAGGGCCGCGCGATCGACTGGTTTGACGTAAAGCAAGGCGAAGGCCGCTGGTTCCTTCATCACGCGACGCAGGTGAAGAACATCTGGGTTCCCTACGGCGAGTAACTCGCGCCCGATTTCGCTCCATTCCGCTGTTTTCCGTGGCGCGTGCGCTCATGATGTCTGGGGCGCCTCGAAGAGCCATTGACCTATTTGCTGCGGCGTGAGGTTTCCTCCGCAGAGCGGAGTCGCCACAAGCGCATCGCGGAAACGATCCTCATATGCGATTGCCGCGGCGAGACCCGCGGCGCCCGCCGGCTCGATCACTAACCCGTGATGACGGAAGGCCAGCTGCATGGCTCGGATGAAAGCGCCATCGTCTACCAGCAATACTTCATCAACAACATCCTTAAGGTCCGCCAAAGATTCCGGCACGGGAACTCGAACCGCAATCCCATCGGCGATGGTGGCAATGCATTCGGTGGACTGGGGTCTCCCTTCACGCAGCGACAGTGCCATCGCGGGAGCGCCCGCCGGGCAAACGGCGATCACGCGTGTCGTAGGCGAATGCGCTTTCATCCACCGCCCGATGCCGGATGCGAGCGCCCCGTCACCCAAAGGAACCAGGAAGAAATCAAAAGGCTCCGGCCATCGGCAGAGCTCTACGGCCATCGTTCCGGCCCCTTCAGCGATCGCGGGATCGCGCCCGTCTTCGACAAACAGGGCTCGCGCTTCTTCGGCAAACTCGCGCGCCCGCTCTTTCGCGGCGTCGAAATCGAGGCCGAAAAGCCGCACCTCAGCACCAAGTTGCCGCATGCGCTCCAGCTTCAGCGGATTCGCCGTTTCCGCGGCGAAGACTACAAGTTGGAAACGGCGCTTGCGCGCGGCATAGGCCATTCCCTGTCCGAAATTGCC
>DASWCG010000055.1:0-5224 GCA_036390175.1 Candidatus Acidiferrales bacterium
CACGCGCTGGAGTGGACCGATCGTCCCATGGTGACCGACAATCTGCTGGGCGGCGAAGATGGCATTGATGACGCCGGCCTTTCCGTCACGCGCATCCTCCCCGCGCCGAAATGGATCTTTATGGAAGCCACCGGGCAAGTTTTTCGCGGCGACTCTTCCACCGTATTCCAGAGTGTCACGCACAAGGACGTGAGCTACGTCGGCCACTTGCGCGCCTACAAAGACCTCAGCGAGTCCACCAACGTGGATATCGGGGCCTCGTACTCGCGCGGCCACAGCGCGGCGGGCGCCGACTTAATCACGCTCCCTTCGAACTTTCACACCGATCTGTACGGCATGGACGCAACGTTTCGCTGGAAGCCGCTTCGCCGCGCCATTTACCATTCCTTCCTGGCGCGCAGCGAACTGGTGTGGAGCCAGCGGGATCAACTCTCGCCGCTCAGCCTGTTTCAAACGCAGCGCGCATTCGGTTTCTTTACCTCCGGGGAGTACCGCCTCACGCGCCGCTGGACCATGGGCGGGCGGTTTGACCGCACCGGGCGCGCGCAGCAGGCCAATTTGACCGACACGGGCTTCTCGGCGCTGCTCACCTACTGGCCGAGCGAATTCAGCCAGATCCGCGGGCAGTACCGCTTTGCGCGTTACGCCGAAGGAACCGACGGCAGCGAATTGCGCTTCCAGTTCCTGTTTGTGCTCGGGGCGCATGGCGCCCATCCGTTCTAGAATCGAGGAATGACCATGAAACATACGTCAAACGCGTTTCGTTTTACGGCCACCACGGCAAGCCTGGCCCTGCTGCTTGCTTCGCTCCAGGTTCCTCCGTCGCAGGCCGCCGGGAAAATCCAAATCGTCACGGCCACTTCGGACCTCGCCGCGCTCGCGCAGGAAGTCGGCGGCGACCGCGTGGAAGTGGAGTCCATCGCGCGCGGCTATCAGGACCCGCACTTCGTCGAAGCCAAGCCCAGCTTCCTGCTGAAGCTGCGCAAGGCGGATCTGCTCATTGTTGTTGGCCTCGAGCTGGAGATCGGCTGGCTGCCGCCGCTGATCAATCAGTCGGGCAATCCCAGGATTCAGGTCGCGGCACCTGGCTATTTCGACGCCTCGCGCTTCGCCGAAATCCTGGAGATCCCCAAGGGGGTCGTGACGCGCGCCGAAGGCGACGTCCACCCGCTGGGCAATCCCCACTATTGGCTCGACCCTGCCAACGGCCAGCGCATCGCCAAGGGCATCGCCGATAAACTTTCCGAGATGCGCCCGGCCGACGCTTCGTATTTCGAGCAGCGCTACCAGGCCTTCACCAAGCGCCTTCAGGAGGAAGATCAGAAGTGGGTGGCGGAGATGAAGCCGTACGCGGGCCGCAAGGTGGTCACCTATCACCGCTCCTGGCCGAATTTTGCCAAACATTTCGATCTGGACGTGGTCGGCTACGTCGAGCCGCGCCCCGGAATACCGCCGAGCCCTTCGCATACGCTCGAGCTGATTCAATTGATGAAGCGCGAGAACATCAAAGTCATCATGGTCGAGCCGTACTTCGACCTGAAGACGCCGAAGGCCATCGCCCGTGATACGGGCGCCCAGGTGGTGGTGATGATGCCATCGGTCGGCGGCGAAAAGGAAATTACCGACTATTTCAAGCTCTTCGATTACGATATAGCGTTGCTGAAGAAGGCTTTTGACGCCACACACTGATTCGAGCGCCCGGCGGGATGCGTCCGGAGGCGTTCGCTGATTTGAAGGAGACGCAAAGCGATGTTGGAATTCTTACTTCCGGCATTTGTCGCGAGTTTGATCCTGACGGGGATTCACGCGTACCTCGGGGTGCACGTGGTTGAGCGCGGCGTCATCTTCGTGGACCTCGCCCTGGCGCAGATCGCCGCGCTGGGCGCGACCATCGCCATCCTGGTGGGAATGGACCCGCACGGACGCGGCTCTTACTGGATCAGTCTCGGCTTTACGTTCCTCGGCGCGGCAATTTTCGCTATGGCGCGCACTCGCCGCGGTCACATCCCGCAGGAAGCTTTCATCGGCATCACTTATGCCGTGGCCTCGGCTGCCGCGATTCTGGCGATGAGCAAGGCCACCGGCGAAACCGAGCACCTCAAAGACATGCTTGTGGGCAACATCCTGGCCGTTTCCTGGGGCGAGGCGGGAAAGACAGCTGTGCTCTACGGCATCATCGGGCTGTTCCACTACATCTTCCGCAAGAAATTCCTGGCCATCTCCATGAGTCACGAAAAAGCGGAGGAAATGGGAATCAACGTGCGCCTCTGGGACTTCCTCTTCTACGCTTCGTTTGGCTTCGTGGTCACGTCTTCGGTGGCGATAGCCGGTGTGTTGCTGGTGTTCTGCTACTTGATCGTGCCATCGGTGGGCGCCATGCTCTTCGCCGACCGCATCGGTGCGCGCCTGGCGCTCGGCTGGACCATGGGCGCGCTGGTCTCCGCCCTGGGCGTTTATCTCTCCGCGCAGCTGGATCTGCCGACCGGCGCAACGATCGTGTGCACGTTCGGAAGCGTGCTGATTCTGATGTTCTTCCTCCACTTGATTGTCCATCATGGGCGCGACGCGCGGGAGCTGGCGGGGGCGCAAGCCGCGCAACGCGAGCTTGGCAGCGCCGAAGAGCCTGCCCACCGCCGCTAACCCTACCCCGTGGCGACATCTTCACGTCACACTTTTTCCCGAGTAGTTCCTCTAGGAGGAAATTTGGTTGTTATCACGCTGATCGAATGGAATTAGCACCCAGCGCGTGTAGAAGCTCGTTGGGTGGGGTGGGCCAGCCTGCGCCAACTCTTAACGAAATGGCGGTCCCTCACTACACAACTGATGACAAGTTGATCCCACGGCCCGCCAGCAGATTCTGGGTAAAAGACATCGGGGCCCCGATTGTGGTGTGGCGCGACTTTCCAACCTTCCAATGGATCCCAGTGTTCTTTGTACGGCATATTCGGCTCGAAACGTTGGCCGCTGGAGTCTATGCAGTATTGCGCCGGACTGTCGTCTACCTCTAAAACCGGCAAACAAATGTCCACGGCAAGGAATTCGTTCCTAGCTAGGTTGAATAACTCATGTTCCTCAAGAACAGAACAGAGATCGAGCAATTCTGTGGCAGTGTAGCTTTCTGACCTCCTGCTCAGGTGGGTGTGTTCAAACCGGGAACCAAGCAGGTACGCGGTTTCTTCTTCTGCCTGTGAGTACGGTCCCGCCAAACCCGCATTTCCGTCATCGTAGTGATCGGCAACCCACTTGATGACAGATTCTAGATAACGTCTTAGAACTTCAGTTTTCCCGTGAATAGAGAGTTGCAGCGCGCAACACACGACCGAAATACCCCATCGATCCGAAATGGGATGAGCTGCCCCCACGTTAATTTCAACAAACTTCGACAAATAATCCGTGATCTCGGCTGAGAGAACGGGATTTCCTGCCTCCTCAAGCAGGGCGAGCATTGCTAGTATCTCCACAACTGTGAGGCATCTGACAGGGTAAGCCACGAATCCCTCCGGCATTCGACCTTCTCTTACCATACTGTCCGGATCGAGATATTCACCGACGCAGGTGTGCCATAACCGCATGGCGTAGTGGCGGAATAGTTCCTTGCCAGTTGTAACCGCGACTTGTGCTGCAACTGGCAAAGGATTCTTTCCGTGCGCAGTCGCCCACGATGATCGAACAAGCATGAGGGCTGTGTAGCAGGCGAGGTCAACCCTGTTTTCTAACGCGCAGTGGTGGGCAATCACCGCAGCTTCAAGAACATCGCGCATACTCGAGGCGGCGCATTCGCTTCGTATCCATGTGCGCGAGTGCTTCTCAAGCATCACAAAATTCAGGAGATTGCGCTGCGCGCCCAGGATCTGCAGCAAGGCCGGGGGTGAGCCAATCAAGCTGCGTGGATTGACTGCCAACATCTCGACAATCGTGTCTCTGTCCCACGTCAGGAACTGGGTTTCGCCCCAAGCTTCAAGGTGCTGTCCGTATTGTTGAGCGGCAAGGCCTGCGCCCCCCACGAGTCTTCCAGTAGTCACGAATCTCGCGCGACGAGTGAGATTCCTATCAAAGTTCGGATGGGCGAGCGCGTCCGTGCGGAGCAGGTCAATTTGCCCTCGACATTGATTCCACTGCGAGACGCCAATGTTCCCCGCCTTCGTCTGGAAGGCATACTGATATTGCACCCCTTCCTCAACACGCTTGGCTATAAAATCTTTGCCGAATTCAAACGGTCCATGAAGGAAATGAATATCTGTGAATCCATGCAGGTGAAGTAGGGCGATGAACGGCGCATCGAATTCTCGTTCGGTCAGAGAGTCAACGTAATTTCCTATCGCGTCGGCGAGCATTGTACTCTCTTCGCTTCTTCTCTATGAGATCATCCATAGCTCTTTGCTGCGCAGGCGTCAGAGGCGGCAATGCCCGAATCTGTTTGCCAAGCTCCGGGCCTACGACCAGAGTAGGTAATTCAGGTTTTCCTTCTTCGTCAAACGAAATATCAATCTTCGCCAGTCCAGACAGGAGCAGCTCAAAGCTGAAAGGCCTTCCGCCAACGTCAGATGAAGTGCCAGCAGCTTGGCACGTACGGCCCATGATATCGAAAAGATGCGGCATGACAACCGAAAGGCTCTGGTCTGCAGCCGCATCCATCTGTGCTGCCAATTCCTCAGTATTACATGAACGTATGTCCGCATACTTGTATGTAAATTTAGCCTCAACGGTTACCGGCGCGCTCTGGACCACTTCACCGGAAGGCATCGTGTTCTGAGTAATGGGAACAGACTCGACCGGCTCGGCCTTGGGAAGACTTGCCCAGAGTGCATCCTTGGCCTCCATCAGGCGCGCAACTCCTTCGTGGACGAACTTAAATTGTGCGTACTCGTATTCGGGCAACGAGAATAACTTCTGTCGCGGCGCTTCGTTCATTGCTTCTCCAGAGAACGCCATAATACTAATCCAGTGGGAGCAACGGTGAATAAAGGTTCCAGTCCCCCCTTACGCCGTCTGCTTCAGGGCGCGCTCCACCAGAGTCAGGCAGCGCTCGGCCTGTTCGCGCAGCGTCCCGTCGAGAGTTTCGCGCTCGTTTCGCAGGGAATGCAACTCATCGGCAATGGCGAGCGCCGAAAGAACGGCCACCTTCAGTGAATCCACGGTGTGCGTGGCTTCGGCGACGTCGCGCATCTTGTTGTCCACAAAGCCGGCGAGTTTTTGCACGTAGGCTTCTTCGAGATCGCCGCCG
>DASWCG010000056.1:0-13099 GCA_036390175.1 Candidatus Acidiferrales bacterium
CTCCTGGTGACCGTTATCCTGGCGCTGTTCGGCACGAGCTTCATTGTCCAGGCCTTCAAGATTCCTTCGCCATCCATGGAGCGCACGCTTCTAGTCGGCGACCACCTGCTGGTCAACAAGTTCATTTTTGGCGGGCGGGGCGCCTGGTACGAGAAGCTTCTTCCCTATAGACCTGTCCGCCACGGCGATATTATCGTCTTCCGATTTCCGTTTCAGGACCACCCGCACTTCGTGAAGCGCGTCATCGGGATTCCCGGCGACCGCATAAAAATCGTAGATCAGCAGGTGTACGTGAACGGCAAGCGGTTGAACGAGCCGTATGTGGTGCACGACCCCGGCGCGGCTTACGATCCATTCGGGGAGAATTTTCCTCCTCCGAGCAAACATCTGTTGCCCAGCACGCTCCAGCCGGAGTGGGCCCACGAAATTCACAGCCACATCGTCGGCGACGAGCTAGTGGTCCCACCGGACAAGTATTTTGCGATGGGTGATAATCGCGACCACAGTCTGGACAGCCGCTACTGGGGCTTCGTTGACCGCGACGCCATTATGGGCCGTCCGGTGTTGATCTATTGGTCCGTGGACGCGACCACGGCAGATTATTCGGACCGGAGTTTCTTCGGGCGCATCGTGAGCATCGCGGATACGCTGTTCCACTTGCCGGTGCGCACGCGTTGGAGCCGGATGCTTCACGGGGTACACTGATTCGGCCCGGCCCGGGCAGGCTGTCTTCCTGCCTCATTCTCTGCGGAACTTTCTGATTCCATGACGCGAAGGCGACGCTGGCTCCTGCGTGCTCTGGCGGCCGTGTTGTTCCTGGCAGCGGCGAGCGAATGCCTTTCCCTGAGCCTGCGCACGCGGCGGGCTCACCGATTTCTCACCTCGCGGTTGGAGGCCGCTTTCGGGCGCCCGGTTAAAGTCGGTCATTTCGCATTCAGTCTTTTCGACGGCCCGCGGATCGAAGCAGAGCCTGTCACCGTGGCGGAGGACCCGCGCTTCGGCCAGGAGTATTTTGTGAGGGCCGAGCAGATGGCCGCAGGACTCCGGTGGGGGCGCCTCTTCCATGGGTACTTTGAATTCGGCACGCTCTCTTTTACGCATCCCAGCCTGAATCTGGTTCGCGCCTCTGACGGTCGTTGGAACATTGAGAACTGGCTGCCGCCCCCTTCCTCCGCCCTCCCGCAGAAATCGTTTCCGGCGCAGGAAGGAAACACCGCCCGGCTCTACAAGATCGCTGTGGACGGCGGGCGGATTAATTTCATGCGCGGCGTGGATAAACAGCCGTTCGCGCTGGTGGATGTGCGCGGGACCGTCGAACAGGAAGCCCTGGGACGCTGGAGGCTCGACCTGGCAGCCCAGCCGATGCGGTCCGGCGCGGTCCTTCAAGAGGCGGGAACTCTGCGCGTTCGGGGGAGCATTGCGGGAACTTCCGCCCGTCTTCAGCCGGCAGATTTGTATCTGACTTGGGAAGATGCGTCCCTGGCCGACGTATTGCGGCTTGCGCGTGGAAAAGATTACGGAGTTCGCGGGCGATTGGCGCTCGAGGTCACGGCGAGCAGCCATCGGCCGAACGGTCTTGGCTGGTCGTTCTCCTTATCGGCTCGCGGTTCGCAATTCCATCGCTGGGATATGACGGAGCTTCCCGCGGACCCCGGCCTGAATGTAAAGGCGGAAGCGCGCTGGGTGCCTGGGGAGGCGCGCATGGAGCTCGCAAGCGTGATGATCGAGGCTCCGCATTCTCAGATTCGCGGCACGGGCCAGGTGGTTTGGCCTGCGGAAATCAGACCTGATGTGGATTTCCAATCTGCGGAGGTCAGTTTCGCGGATCTGCTCGACTGGTTCCGTGCATTTCATCCGGGAGTCGCCGAGGGCCTGGCAGCGAACGGAACCATCCGCACAAGCTTTGCTGCAAAAGATTGGCCACTTCACCTCGAACATGCCGAGCTTTCCAGTTCCGGGGCGGCGGTTCGTATCCCCGGCCTGACAGAGGCTATTCACTTGGGCGAGATTTCCGCGGAGTTGCACCACGACCTAGTCAAATTGGACGCAGTGCTCATTCAGTTGCCGCGCGCCGCAAACCCTGGACAGACAAAGGTCACAGCAATTGTTCAAGAAAGGAAGGCGAAAAAAGGAAAGACAAAGAACCTGGCCGCATCAGACCAGTTGGAGGTGACAGCGAATCTATCTTTGCGGGGAAGATCCGCGCAGCTCGCTTTGGATGGAACCGCCAGCCGTGCCGAGGATTTGCTGGCTGTTACCGCGGCGTTCGGGCGCACGGCGAACCCAAGATGGAAGCTCGAAGGCTCCGCCGAATTGCACCTCCGTTGGCAACTTGGCTTTTTCCCCTGGACAGCGGCGATGGCGGGTTCCACGGATTTGAAGGGGACTCGCTTGTGGATGACCGGTCTGAATTTTCCTGTTGAAATCTCCGGAGCACATATCGAATGGGGAGAGGGCGGGCGGCGCGCGACACTGACCGGGGCGAAGGCCATGGGAGCGCAATGGCAGGGCACTCTGGCGCAACTGAAGACCGGTTCGAGCGACATCCTCGGCGCTTGGCAGTTCAAATTATCCGCCGATCGCATCACCGCCGCAAACCTGGACCGCTGGCTCGGCCCGCGCGCTCGCCCGGGCTTTTTCGACCGCCTTTTCCCGTCGGCAGCAAGCTCGGCAAGTGCCTCGCAGAGTGAAACGTCAGGAGAGAGTTCGCTCCAGAATTTGCAGGCGTCGGGCCAAATTGCCGTCGAAGACCTCGTCGTTGAGCCGTTGCAACTGCACAAGATGAAAGCGAGCGTCGACCTGGAAAGCCGCACCTTGCGGCTCTACGACGTGCAATCTGAGTTCCAAGCCGGAAAATTGAGCGGGGTCTTCGAGGCCAGGCTGGGGCCGCAGCCGGAGTATCGCGCAGATGCCAACTTCGACCGCGCGAACCTCGCCTTGCTTGCCGCGCCGACAGCACGTTTGAAAGATCATGTCGGCGGGATTGCTTCGGGAGAGATTCATCTGACCGCGCGAGGAATAGGCCGGGAAGCCCTGGTGAAATCCCTCGAGGGACGGGGCGCCGCGACCATCCGCAATGCTTTGTTCCGGGGGATAGACCTGAAAGCAGCGCTGGCTCAAGGTTCGTTTCGCCCCGGGACGACCCAGTCGCCTTCCGCAGAGACTGCGTTCACGATAAGCGGGGGCAAGATCGAAGTTCGGCAACTCCGCCTCGATTACGGCGGGGATATTGTTGAAGCAGAGGGCACGATTCAATTCTCACATGCGTGGGATTTGCGGATTCGTTCGCTTGGCTCCTCGAAGGACAAACGCCGGTCAGCCACCGATACCCGGGAGGTTCGGTTGACCGGCTCGCTGGAAGCGCCTCAGGTTATCCCACTGGAGGCAAACGCCGGACCGCGCTAGAGTGAATTGCAACCAGCCTGGAGTCGTCATACCATCCCCAGCGAATACAAAACCTGAAGGAGAACATTTATGCGAAGCAGTTTTCTCCCGGTATGCGGCCTTTTTCTATGCAGCGGCTTGCTTCTCGCGCAAGGGGCGGGCCGCTCGGACGGGCTATTTTCACTCGAACAAGTAATGAGCGCACCTTTTCCGACCGACCTCGTGGCTTCACCCAAGGGCAACCGTATCGCCTGGATCTTCGACGCACAAGGCGTGCGAAACATCTGGGTCGCCGAAGGGCCCGAATTCAAGCCGCGTCAACTGACCTCCTATACGGATGACGACGGCCAGGAGCTCAGCGAAATCAGCTTTTCGGCGGATGGCAATACGATTCTTTACGTTCGTGGCGGCGGGAAAAACGCCGCCGGCGAAGTGCCCAATCCGACGGCTAATCCCGCGGGCGCAGAGCAAGCAGTTTGGGCCGTGAATTGGGCGGGAGGCGCGCCACGCCGCGTGGACGCGGGAGACTCGCCGGAGATTTCGCCGCATGGCGACTGGATCGCCTTCGTCCGAGACGGGCAAATCTGGCTGGCCGCAGTGGATGGTGCGGGGAAGCCGGAGCACATTGTTGTGCGCGGCAAAAATTCCTCTCCCGCGTGGTCGCCCGACGGGCGATTGCTCGCGTTTGTCTCAGGGCGCGGGGATCACAGTTTCATCGCGCTCTACGACACAGCGCAGAAGACGATACGTTACCTCGCGCCCTCGGTGGACACCGATTCGTTTCCCAAGTGGTCCGCGGACGGAAAACAAGTTGCCTTTGTCCGGCGGGCCGCCGCGCCTCGTGACACCCCGGTGGGTTTCTTCATTGCGCCGGACCGTCCGGAGTCCTGGGCCATCTGGGTCGCCGAAGTGTCGAGCGGCTCCGCGCGGCCCGTGTGGAAGAGCACAGATTTCCTGGAAGAATCCTTTCCTGGAATGGCGGGGCGAAACATCATCAACTGGGCCGCCAACGGAACCATTATTTTTGCTTCGGAGCAGGACAGCTGGCAGCATCTCTACGCGGTGCCTGTGGCCGGCGGCGCCCCTGCCCTGCTTACGCCTGGGCAATGCGAATTCGAGCACATGACCCTCACCCCGGACCACCGCGCGATTGTTTATTCCTCGAATTGCGGCGACATTGATCGGAGGCATCTCTGGCGGGTCTCTTTGAGCGGTGGCGCACCCGAGCAACTCACCGGGGGCGAGGGCATCGAGTGGAGTCCGGTGGTAACAGGCGACGCCGCAACCATTGCCTACTTGGCTTCGGACGCGCGCTGGCCCGCGATGCCCTACGTGCGGCCGGTAGAGACAAAGGCCACCGGCAAGCCCGTCACTTTGGGTCTGCTGCCTGGCGATTTTCCTTCGACAAAGCTGGTTGTCCCCAGGCAGGTGCTGATCCCTTCCGCAGGCGGCTTCACCATTCACGGGCAGTTGTTTTTGCCGTCGGCGTCAACTCCTGGTGTAAGACTTCCAGCGGTGATCTTCCTGCACGGCGGGCCGATGCGGCAGATGCTGCTGGGCTGGCATTACCTGGACTACTACTCGAATGCCTACGCGCTGAACCAATATCTGGCGAGCCGCGGTTACATCGTCCTGGCCGTGAATTATCGCAGCGGGATCGGGTATGGCCGGGCGTTCCGCATGGCGAAAGGCCGGGCCGGACGGGGCGCCTCGGAATACCAGGACGTCGTCGCTGCCGGAAATTATCTGCGCAGCCGGGCAGAAGTGGACTCGGCCCGCATCGGCTTGTGGGGCGGCAGCTACGGCGGCTTCCTGACGGCCATGGGCCTGGCGCGAAACTCTGACATATTTGCGGCTGGGGTGGATCTCCACGGCGTCCACGATTGGACGAAGGACGACATTCGCCCCCAAAAGAACCTTGCGTCCGAAGAAATTCAGCTTGCGCACGACTCTTCGCCGGTCGCATGGTTGAAAACTTGGCGCTCGCCGGTCTTGCTCATCCAGGGAGATGACGACCGCAACGTGGACTTCACCCAGACGGTGGACTTGGCGGCACGGTTGCGGCAGCAGAACGTAGAAGTCCAGGAACTCGTCTTCCCCGACGAAATTCACGGTTTCTTGATGCATCGCTCCTGGCTCGCAGCTTACCGCGCCGCGGCGAACTTCTTCGACCGCCACTTCAAAGAGAAGTGAATCAGACTCGCAATGAAACATTCGTGGGAACTCGCGCGTGGCTGACTATCGAATTGGAAAAACAAGGTCTGCCCTGAACCTCATGCCGCTTTTGCTTGCAATGTGCCTTGCAGGTGCACCGCTTGCCGCCCAGGCTCCGCACCGAAGCAAGCCGAAAGACCCGCAGCGCGTGCGGCTCTATCCGAAATTTCAGACCGGGCAGACTTTGTATTACCAAATGGACTTCCGCAGCCGGACCTCGGGAACCTCGGAGGGCTTGATTGTAAGTCCGGAAGCGTCCAAGGAACAGGAGGTCTCGATTAGCGCTCTTGTCCGCCTGGATGTCATTTCGGTCGCGCCCGGCCCGACGCCGGAAGCGCGGCCTTCGGTTCACTTGCGAACCACCTACCAGAAGGTCGCCTCCACCATACGAACAGACGTGCCGGACCCGCAAGCGGATCAACTGCACGGCCGGATTCAGCAGCTCGAAAACAAATCACTCGAATTCACGATCGGCGCCGGCGGTCAAGTGAGCGGAATCCGCGGGCTGGAGGATATTTTTCCGGAGCAACAACCCCGTCTGCGGGAGTGGCTGACCGGAATTGGATTCACCGCCTCGCTTCCAGCGGAAGGAATTTATCCCGGTATGAAATGGTCGTCGGCGCCGCCGGAGAATTCAGCACTTCCGCTGGCCGGAATCGCCTGGGAGAGCGAAAGCACGTATCTCCGCGACGAGCCATGCCACGCGGTGAAACTGACTCCGGAGGAGACGGCTGTGCAAGTGCCGAATCCGGAATCCTGCGTCGTGATTCTCAGCGCGATGTCGCTCGACGGGACTGCCAAGCACTCTGACCGCACACCCCCCGAGTTCCGCGCAAAGAATCTGCGGACACAGGGCACGATGAGCGGAAACGGCCAAAGCCTCACCTACATTTCGCTGGAAAGCGGACTGCTCGTCAGCGTGACCCAGACGAGCCGGCAGGATATGGACGTCACAGTTTCATCGGACAAAGGCGGCTCCAGTCTTCGCTACCAGGGAAACGTGGAGACACAGTGGGAGCTTTCGCTGCTCCCCGTTCCCAGCGGTCTGCCTTCGAATCCGCCGAAATAGCAATCTCACGGGCTGCGTTATAATGTAAGTTTGGCGGCAGCTCGACTCTCATCACAGGGGTTCGGCAGCATTTCCGATGGATTTCAAGCTCAACAGCACCTACGACCCGCGCGGCGACCAGCCCGACGCCATTCGTCAGCTCGTAAGCGGCGTCGAGGCCGGCGAAAAACATCAGGTGTTGCTCGGCGTCACGGGCTCAGGGAAGACGTTTACGATGGCCAAGGTCATCGAGGCGGCGAACCGCCCCGCTCTCGTCCTGGCTCACAACAAGACTCTTGCCGCGCAGCTCTACCACGAATTCAATAGCTTCTTTCCGCAGAATGCCGCCGAGTATTTCGTCAGCTACTACGACTACTACCAGCCGGAAGCCTATCTACCCTCCTCCGACACGTACATCGAAAAGGAGTCCACCATCAACGACGAGCTCGACAAGCTGCGCATGAGCGCGACGCGTTCGCTGTTTGAACGCCGAGACGTCGTGGTTGTGGCTTCCGTTTCGTGCATTTACGGCCTGGGCTCGCCGGAAGCGTATTACGGCATGCTGGTGATGCTGGAAAAAGGGCAGAGCATCGCGCGCCAGGCGTTGCTGCGCCGCTTCGTGGACATTCAATATGAGCGCGCGGAAGACCTGCGCCGCGGAACGTTCCGCGTGCGCGGCGACAGGATCGAAATTTATCCCCCGTACGAGGATAACGCCTACCGGGTGGAAATGTGGGGCGAACAGATTGATGCCCTTCGCCAGATAGATCCGCTCACGGGCGAAGTGCGTGCGGGGGCGGCAGATCTGGCGCGCGTACCCATTTATCCGAAGACGCATTACGTCATGCCGGCAGAGCAAAAAGAGCGCGCCATTGCCGGGATTCTCGAAGAACTGGATTGGTGGAAGCGCGAACTCGAGAAACAGGGGAAGTTTGTCGAAGCCCAGCGCGTTTCCCAGCGAACCCTCTTCGATATCGAGATGATGCGCACGATCGGCTACTGTCACGGCATCGAAAATTACTCGCGGCACCTCTCGGGCCGTCTTCCCGGCGAAGCGCCGCCGACGCTCCTCGACTATGTGCCGCAGGATTTTCTCGTGTTCGTGGATGAATCCCATCAGACCATCCCGCAGCTTCACGGGATGTATCACGGCGACCGCTCGCGCAAGCAGACGCTGGTGAACTACGGTTTCCGCCTGCCATCGGCGCTCGACAACCGCCCGCTCACCTTCGAGGAGTTCGAGCACCGCACCAACCAAGTGATCTATGTTTCTGCCACGCCGGGCCCGTACGAGCTGACCAAATCCGGCGGCGTGGTGGTCGAGCAGGTCATCCGTCCGACGGGTCTGGTGGACCCGGAAGTGGAAGTGCGCCCGGTGAAAGGCCAGGTAGACGATTTGTTGGAAGAAATCCGCAGGCGCGCCGCGCGCGCGGAGCGTGTGCTCGTAACCACCTTGACCAAGCGCATGGCCGAGGATTTGGCGGAATACTTTTCCGAAGTGGGCGTGCGCTGCCGGTATCTGCACTCGGAAGTGGAAACCCTCGAACGCGTGCGTATTCTGCGCGACTTGCGCCGCGGCGAATTTGACGTGCTCATCGGCATCAATCTGCTGCGCGAAGGGCTCGACCTGCCCGAAGTTTCGCTCGTCGCCATTCTTGATGCCGACAAGGAGGGGTATCTCCGCAGCACGACGGCGCTCATCCAGACCATGGGCCGGTGCGCCCGCCATATTTCCGGCAGGGCCATCCTGTATGCCGATGTGCGCACCGGTTCGATGAATACGGCCATCGAAGAGACCAACCGGCGCCGCTCCAAACAACTCGCCTACAACCGTGAAAATCACATTACGCCGCAATCCATCATCAAATCGGTGGATATGGGGCTGGCGCGAATTGTCGAGGCTGATTACATCACCGTCCCTGCCGACGATGCGGCTCTCGACAGTCTGACGGCCGGCATTTCCGGCGAGGCGGATTTGCAAAACGTCGTCACCCAGCTCGAGTCGCAAATGCGCGAGGCCGCAAAAAAGTTCGAGTTCGAGCGCGCCGCGCAACTCCGCGACCGCATCAAAGCGCTCAAGCAGCGCGACCTCACCGCGATGTTTGCCCCCGAGCCAAATCCCTCGCCATAGGATGCCCCGCGCCACAACGCCTCAAATGCTGCGAGAAGCCCGAGGAAGCCCCCGCCCGGCCGGGAAGGGCCAGAAGATTCGCGGCGAAAGTGTGCGCGATACTGTGTTGTTAAGTGCCCAGAACAAGATATGCTATCAGGCGCATGCTGCCAACCGTGGCAATTGTCGGAGCGGGACGTGTCGGCCGAGCGCTCGGGCGCAGACTGAGCGAGCTGGGCTGGCGAATTGGCGCCGTGGTTTGCCGGTCGGACGCAAAAGCGCGCGCGGCCGTCCGCGCGATCGGAGAAGGACAACCCCATTCGGCCCTCACGCGGCAGGTGGTGGCCGCCGAGTTGATTCTCATCGCCACGCCCGATGCCGCCATCCGCAAGATCGCCGGCGAATTAGCGCGCATCGGCGGCGAAGAGATTCGCGGCAAAGTCATATTGCATACGAGCGGTGCGCTCGACCGCACCGCGCTGGCGCCGCTCGAACGCCGCGGTGCGGCGACCGGCTCTCTTCATCCCTTGCAAACCTTTAGCGGCCGGGGGGTGCCCGAGTTGGAAGGAGCCTTCATGGCCATCGAGGGAACGCCCGGTGCGTTGCAATGGGCGCGGCGCATAGGGCGCAGCCTGGGAGGGATCCCGGTTCGGATTGATGGGCGCAGTAAGCCGGCGTACCACGCAGCGGGAGCGTTGGTCGCAGGACACGGGCTGGCGCTGGTCGAAGCCGCTACGCGTATGCTGATGACTCTCGGTTTCACGCGCCGTCATGCGGCGCGGGCGCTTCTTCCACTGATGCGGCAAATGCTGGATAATTTCGAGCGGCTTGGTCCAGGGCCGGCGTGGACCGGGCCGCTCTCGCGCGGGGATTATTCCACCATCGCCGCACACGCCTCTGCGTTGCGCCGCTTTCCGCGGGAATACCGTAGAGCGTATGTTGCATTAAGCCGGCTTGGCGTGGCTCTGCTGTCGCGCCACCCGGAGACGGTCCGCCCTTGCCTGGCGAGGGCGCTTGCCCGCGGATAATTGCGCCGGCCGAAATCGAGGTGGTTTCTTGTCCAGGCTGCACATACCTGTCGAAAGCGCTGCACTCAAAAATGGATTGCGAGTGGTGATTTCACCGGATCGGACGGCACCGCTGGTGACCGTCGGCGTCTATTACAAGATTGGGTTTCGCCTCGAACCGCGTGGACGCAGCGGATTCGCGCACCTGTTCGAGCACATGATGTTTCAAGGATCGGAAAACGCTCCCAAGATGATGCATATAAAGCTCATCAATTCCTCCGGCGGATTCTTGAACGGCTCGACGCACCACGACGTTACGAATTATTTTGAAGCGGTGCCTTCCAATGCGCTCGAGCGGATTTTGTGGCTTGAAGCCGACCGCATGCGCGCTCTGAAAGTGGACGATGAGAATCTGCGCAACCAGCGCGATGTGGTGAAAGAAGAAGTCCGCGTCAACGTGCTCAATCAGCCCTATGGCGGATTTCCGTGGCTGGACCTTCCGCCGATCGCTTTCCGCAACTGGCCCAACGCGCATAATTTCTACGGTGATTTCGCCGACCTCGACGCCGCCAGCCTCGCCGATGTGCAAGCTTTCTTCAAGACGTACTACGCGCCGAACAACGCCGTGCTGCTAATTCTGGGTGACCTCGAGCCCCAAGAGGGCTTCACACTCGCCCGCAAGTATTTCGAGGATATCCCCGCCGGTGCCTCGCCTCCGTTTGCCGATGCCACCGAGCCGGAGCAGACCGAAGAGCGGCGTGGCGTGGTGGAAGAGAGATTCGGCACGTTGCCGGCGCTGGCCGTCGGCTACCACGCGCCCAAACGCCGCACGCCGGACTGGCGCGCGATGGCGATGCTCGATGAGATCCTCCACGGAGGCCGTGTGGGGCGCATCTATCGCACGCTCGTGCTCGAGAAACAGATTGCCGTGGATACCGAAGGCGGCATTCACTATCCCAGTGGAAACCTGTTCGATTACAACGGCCCGGCGCAGATGGTCACGAGAATAATGTTCAAACCCGAGCACACCGCGGAGCAAACGATCGCGGAGTTCGATGCCGTAATTCGAGAGGTTCAGGAGAAAGGAATTCCCCCGCAGGAACTCGATCCGGCCAAGGTGAAGTTCCGGTCGGATTATTTCTCGATGATTGAAGGCGGACGCGGCAGTTACATCCCGCGCTACGGCCTGATGCATTTCCTCGCGTGTTTCACGCTCTTCGACAACGACTCGCAGCTTGTGAATACCATCCTGGACGGGTTCCTGGAAGTGACGCCAACGCAAGTGCAGGAGGTGGCGCAGAAATATCTGCGGCCGGTTCAGCGCGCGATTGTCATCCGCAAGCCAGTGGCCGCCATGCAGAAGGGAGCGGCATAGTGCCCACGGGTGTTTCTTCAGCAAATCGCAGCGGCGTCCCGCCGCTGGCGCCTGAGCGGCCGGTCGTCTGGCCGCCAAGAAAACGGGTGCAGCTCGCGAATGGATTGGATATTGTCCTCCTCGAGTCGCACACCATCCCGAAATTCACAGGCGAGCTATTCCTCCGAAGTGGCAACGCAGCCGTGGCCGGCCAAGCCGTTGGTTTGGCGGAGATGACGGCCGCAGTCGTTCGGACGGGGACTTCGCGGCGCGCCAGCCGCCAGATTGAAGAAGGCCTCCGCAGGATGGGCGCAAACCTGGCTGCAAGCGCCGGCGCAGATACGAGCGCGATTTCATTCGAAGGTCTTGCGGAGTTTTCCGGGCCGCTGCTTGAGCTGGTGTCCGAACTGGCTCAGCACGCCTCGTTCCCGGCAGATGAATTCGAGCGCGAACGGCGTCAGACAATTGAGGCGTTACGCATCGAGCGCGCCACCCCGGAGTTCCTGGCCGGTGAGCGCTTGAGGAAAACGCTCTTCGGCGACCATCCCTACGCGCTCGTGTCGCCCACCGAAGCACAAGTCCAGGCGTATCGGCGGGAAGAGTTGCTATGGGTGTATCGTGAACACTATCGGCCGGGCAATGCGCTGCTGGTCTTGGTGGGTGATTACGGCGCCGAGCGGATGCTCGAGCAAGTCGAGAAGGTGTTTGCAAGCTGGCCTGCCGGCAAAGCGCGTCCCACGCGCCCGCCCGCGCCCCTTGCGCCCTACGGCCGCAGGGTGTATCTGGTTCACTTGCCCGGCGCCGTGCAGACTCAGGTTCTTGTCGGTTGCCTCTCCATCACGCGCAAACATCCCGACTGGATGCGCCTCGGCCTGGCCAATTGCATTTATGGCGGAGCGTTCAATTCACGGTTGGTGATGAACATCCGCGAGCAGAAGGGTTACACCTACAGCCCGCGCAGCACCGTTCATGCCCTGCGCCAGCACGGATACTTCACCATCCACGCGGCAGTGCGGAATGAGGTCGTGGCCGCTACGCTCACCGAAATCTTTTACGAGCTCGACCGCATGCGCGCGCTGCCGGTTCCCGATGATGAGTTGGCGGACGCGCGCAATTATCTGAGCGGAGTATTCTCGCTCGGCCTCGGTACGCAGGATGGTTTGCTCAGCCAGCTTTCCACGGTTTATTTGAACGAGCTCCCTGAAGACTATCTCGAAAGCTATCGCGAGCGCGTTCGCGCCTTGACCTCCAAAGATGTTCTGGCCGCCGCGCGAAAATACTTCAATTCCGCGAACGCGCAAATCGTGATCGTTGGCGATCGGAATGAAGTTGAGGCGCAGGCCAAACTCTTCGGCGAGCTCACCGTGTATGATGCGCAAGGAAGCGTTCTCGAACGGTCTATTGAAAAGGGGCCATGAGTCGTGATTCCGAGCGGAGTGAGCGAAGCGTTGCGTTAATTTTTGCCTTTCTTGTTTTTTTCCTTTTTGGCGCGCACGCAATGGCCAAGAAGCATCCTCCCGCTCAACCGCTGGACATCAATTCCGCAACGGCCGAACAGCTTCAGCAGGTTCCGGGAATCGGGCCTAAAACGGCCGGGGCAATTGTCCACATGCGCGAAACGTCCGGGCCTTTCCGGCGTGTGGATGATCTCCTCGCTATCCGTGGAATTGGCAAGAAGAAGTATCGAATGATGCGCCCGTATCTCACTGTGCGCTCGCCCACCCCTCCCAAAACGGGTAGACCACTACAAAAACCAGCCTCAATTGGGTCCTGAGTTTTACAGCACCTGATGCGTGGGCTTCCCCTGCGGGATGGATAGGGGCACCTGATCCGCGATGGTAATTCCGTAGCCCTCCAGCGCGACAACTTTCCGAGGATGATTTGTGAGCACGCGGATGCCTTTGAGACCGAGATCAATCAAGACCTGCGCTCCGATGCCGCTTTCATGTTGAACCAGGCGCTGCCGGGCGAGGTCGCGGTCA
>DASWCG010000057.1:0-3489 GCA_036390175.1 Candidatus Acidiferrales bacterium
GAGGCTTCTTTTACGGAGGAAACAAGAGTCATCCCCTTGAACGCCCACTCGCCTCCCGGACCCACGCCGATTCGCCACGCTAGCTGCCCTTCCTCGTCCTTATCGTGAACGGGATGAATCGCCACGCTCATCTCGCTGCCGTTACGCCTTACGGTAGTATTTAAGACCTGCCCGTTCGAATGCCTGATCTGATCGAAAAAATCGTACCAGCTATTCACGGCCGTGCCATTCACAGCGACAACCAAATCTCCGCGCTTCAGCCCCGCGCGGCTGGCGGGCATACCCCGCTCCACGGGTCCCACCAGCGCCGGCACGGGTAGATTGCCTAGAGCGCGTTCAACACTCCGCACGTCCGCGGCCTTCACCTCGACGGTTTGCTGCGCGCCCTGCCGGTCGATTCTGAATCGTAAGATTCCATCCGCCGCTGCCTGGAGAAGAAACGTGTTCGCCTTGGACCAGGTTGGCGTCGCAACGTCATTCACCGACAGAACCTGGTCGCCATCCTTGATCCCTGCCTTTGCAAGCGGACTCGTCTGTGGAAGGCCGCTGAGTACTAGAGGCTTGTCCAAGTAAGCAGGGTACGGCAAGCCCTTGATCGCGTAAAAGCCGCCCAGCAGCAAAATCGGCATGATCAGGTTGACAGCCGGGCCGGCAAAAGAAATCAGCGCCCGCTGCCAACGCGGCTTGCTCATCAATTCGTCAGCAGCGCCGGTGGGAGCTACATCATTCGAATCAACTTCCGATAAATCCTGTCCAGCCATCCGCACGTAGCCGCCCAGCGGCAGCGCGCTGATGCGGTAATCTGTCGCTCCCCATTTGAAGCCGAAGAGCCGCGGTCCGAACCCGATGGAAAAGACATCCACGCGAACGCCGAAGAAACGCGCGACGATGAAGTGTCCCCACTCGTGCACCAGGATCATCACGCCCAGAACCAGGAAAATTCCAATCATTGTATTCATGAACTCGATCTACCCTTCTCCGTTCTAAGACGCCGCCGCGGCCGTCACCGCCAGCCGCTCTACTTCTTCCCTTGCCATTCGGCGCGCTTCGGCATCGGCCGTAAGCACATCGCCCATCTTCTCAAATCGCATGCGCGGCGTTCGCCCGAGCACGCGCTCAATCACTTCCGGGATACCCAGGAACGGCAGCCGTCGTTCGAGGAACGCTGCCACAGCGATTTCATCCGCGGCGTTCAGCGCGCAGGGCAACGCGCCGCCCTTTTTCATCGCTTCCCGCGCCATTCGAAGGCAGGGAAACCGCCGGGTTGAAGCTTTCTCAAAATCCAGGCGCTTCAACTTCGGCCAGTCCAGGGCCACCTGATTAGATGCCACCCGCTCTGGATAGGTTAACGCATATTGGATGGGCATGCGCATGTCCGTTGGTCCCAGTTGTGCTAAAACAGAACCGTCCACGAATTCCACCATGGAATGAATGGTGGACTGGGGATGCACGACGACCTCGATTTGGTCCGGGCGCATGCCAAAGAGCCACCGCGCTTCGATAATCTCAAATCCTTTGTTCATCATCGTTGCGGAATCGATGGTGATGCGGTTTCCCATGCGCCAGTTGGGATGGGCAAGCGCTTGTTCGGGGGTGACATTCGCCAGCGCCGCCAGCGGCGTCTTTCGAAACGGACCGCCCGACGCCGTCAGCACCAGCCGCCGCACTTCTCCGTGTGTTCCGCCGCGCAAGCATTGATGCACGGCGTTGTGTTCGCTATCCACGGGCAGCAGTTCCCTTCCGGCTTTCTTAGCCGCGGCCATCACCAGCTCGCCCGCCGCCACAAGAACCTCTTTGTTCGAAAGCGCAACCGTTTTTCCCAGCTTCACCGCTTCATAAGTCGCTTCCAAGCCGACAATGCCCACCGCGGCGGATACCACCATGTCTGCCTTCGGATGCGTTCCGGCCGCCAGCATTCCTCCTGGGCCGTGGTGGATCTCCGGGAGGGGTGAAATCCCTTTTTCGCGCAGCCGCTGCGACAAGTCGTTTGCGCGTTCGGCATCCCCAACCGAAACGACCTCCGGGTGGTGCCGCTCGATCTGCCCGATCAGCTCTTCCAGGTTAGCTCCCGCCGCTAGCGCGACGACTCCGAACTTCCCCGGCAGCGCTTCGACCACCGAAAGGCACTGGCGCCCAATGGATCCCGTCGAACCCAAAATGGATAGCTGTTTCACGGAGTCGTTCGTTTTCCTTTTTGTCGGATGGAAGCCTTCTGACCTACGACCTGGGAGAGTAGATCAATACCCAATAATACCAGACAACCGGAATGGCGAGGATGAGCGCATCGATTCGGTCAAGCACGCCCCCGTGGCCGGGCAAAATAGTGCCGGAATCTTTGATCCCCGCGCTCCGTTTATAGGCCGATTCCAGCAGGTCGCCCACCTGCCCCGCCACGTTCCCCGCCGCCGCCATCCCCAGCAAATGCGGAAGCGGTACAGTCATATACCGCGCAAAAACGAGAGCCACGATCAGCGACCCAAGAAAACTCGCGACCGTCCCCTCCCATGTTTTCTTGGGACTCAAATGCGGCGCCAGCTTGTACCTGCCAATGGAACGCCCCACGAAATATGCCGCCGTGTCTCCCACCCAGATAATCACCATCGCAAACAGCAGCAGCGCCGGGCCTTGTGGTCCTGCCGCATGGAGCGGGATGGCGAAGGAGAGCGGGAATGCAATCAGGATGAGACCGCTGGCGCTGATTCCCGCAGAGGGCAGCCCTTCCACCATGGGGCGCTTGGTGAAAAGCGTAAGGATTGCGATTCCCAAGACAAACAAGAAAAATGCCGCATCCAGCGACGGCGGTCCTCCACGAAGCCGTCTTTCCAGAGCGACCAATCCTAGAACGTAACCATGCTCAGCGTTTCCCTGCCATTGCGAATAAATGAGTACAAGCGCGCAGGTGGCGGTCCAGAACCGATAGGCGCGATGGCCAATGGCCTCGCCCAGCGCGAAATACTCAAACAGCGCCAGCAGCGTCACCAACGCCACGGCCAGCGCGAGCAACGCCGTCGAGCCCCACAAAACCAGCCCCACGGCAAAAGGAATCAACACCGCGGCTGTCGCCACTCGTTTCCACGTCATAGAAATGGAATCCCCTAAGAAATCGCGGCCTTCATCTCATCACATCGAGCGAAATAAATCACGCCCGAGAAGGCGGATCAGGAAGTGAGCTTCTAAAAGAGGCGGCCAAATGCGTCACCGCGGATGATTTCTTATCGCCCACCATGGAATCGTTCACTTCGCGGAGAGGAATCGAAGAATTTCGCGCATCACTCTGCCCGCCTGGTCCGTCTGGAAGAGGAATTGTGCATGCGCGGACCCATCGAGGATAATCAACTCTTTCGGCTCAGGTGCCTTTTCATATTGCGCGCGAATTCCAGGGAGTCGTAACCCATCCGCGCTCGCGTCATCGCGAGCCACAATGAAGAGTGAAGGTGCTTTGAGCTTTTCGGCTGGGCCGTTCGGTGCGGCGCCAAGGAAAACCAGACG
>DASWCG010000058.1:0-6017 GCA_036390175.1 Candidatus Acidiferrales bacterium
AAAGAAGGGACTGACGTTTGCGCGTGGTTTGCGCTCCATCCTGCGTCACGACCCCGACAAGATCATGGTGGGGGAAATCCGCGACCAGGAAACGGCGCAAATCGCGATTCAATCGGCGCTGACCGGCCACTTGGTGTTTACAACGGTTCACGCCAACAACGTCACCGACGTCATCGGCCGCTTTGTGAACATGGGGGTCGAGCCGTATAACTTCGTTTCGGCGCTCAACTGTATCCTGGCGCAACGCTTGGTGCGGACCGTTTGTGAAAGCTGCAAAAAAGCAAGGAAATATACGCCGCAAGAATTGCGCGAGGCCGGGCTGGATCCGGCGCAGTGGGCTGATTTCAAATTTGCGGAGGGCACAGGCTGCCTGGAGTGCTCTGGCACAGGCTACCGTGGACGCAGCGCCATCTGCGAACTGTTGGATCTCTCCGATCGGATTCGGGAAATGATTATTGACCGCAGACCCACTTCGGAAATCAAGCGCACGGCCCGCGATGAGGGAATGACTTTCCTACGTGATAGTGGTCTTGCCAAAGTCCGCGCCGGCGTTACCACACTGCGCGAAATCAACAAGGTGACATTCGTTGAATAGCTCGCCGGCCTTTCGGAAAGGCCCTTCGAGAAGCGCTCTCGGGCGCCGCATTGCCCGGTGGCTCGACGCGAGCGCGCATCCGCTATTGGCTTGCGAAATCTCCTCGGGGCGGGTCGCGGGCGCCCGGTGGTCGCGCGGCGGAGCATTGGAAGACTTCGCGGTTGAACTCCTGCCGCCGGGGACCGTAGTTCCTTCAGCAGTCGAGCCAAACATTGCCAATGCAAGTGCCGCGCGCGCGGCAGTGGCCGGCATCCTTTCCCGGCTGAAAACGAGCGGGCAAGATGTCGCCCTTCTCGTGCCGGACCCGGTGGTCCGTGTTTTCGTGCAACATTTCGATGATTTTCCGCGGTCGGCCAGCGAAGCCATCCCCATGCTGCGCTGGAAGCTGAAAAAGAGCGTTCCTTTCGACGTTGAGGAGACGCTGGTTTCCTATATGCGTCAGGCGTCGCGGGAGGCCGGGGTGGACATTGTGACGGGCCTGGCGAGGCAGCGGATTGTGCGGGAATATGAGGCCCTGGTGGAAAGTGCGGGAATGCTGCCCGGTGTCGTGCTGAGTTCCTCACTGGCTGCGATCGCCCTGCTCGAGGATGAGCGCCCTACATTGATGGTGCGGCTCTCGGGATCTGCGCTGACGACGGCAATCGTTCGCGAGGGGGTTTTGTGCGGCTACCGCTGCACGGATCTGCCGGGTGACATCGAGACACTCTCACCGGTAGTGCTGCTGGAAGAGGTCTATCCGGTCGCTGCCTATTACCAGGACACTTGGCACGAGGGAATTCAGGCGGTTCGCCTCGCGGGGCTCGGGGATCGCCTGGAGGAATTCATTCCACCGATGCAAAAGGAATTGCAGTGCCCGGTGAGCTCGCTGGTCCATCCGGTGGAAATGGAAGGGCGCATCCGGCAAGATGCGCGCCCGCTCGTGGACCGCGGTCTGGATGGCTTGTTGGGCTGGATGATGAATCGCGGCGCTTGAGCATGGGCGCCCGTTCGAAGCTGAACCGATGAAAATCAAACTGAATCTGGCGACTTCACCGCTCGAAATGCACCGGCGGTTCCTGGCTGGGGCGAGCCTCGTGGGGGTTGCGGCTGGAATTGTGCTGGTTTTTTTCGGTTTGCACGTGTATCGCACGCGCCTGACCGAGGAAGACTTTCGGAATCAGATGGCCGTAATCCAGGCGGCTACCGCCAAGTTGCGCCGGGAAAACACGGACCTCGAGCAGTTTTTTGCGCGGCCCGAAAACGCCAAGCTGCACGACCGCGCCGCGTTCATCAATTCTCTGATTGATGAGCGCAGTTTCGACTGGACCAAGATGTTTATGGACCTTGAAAAAATTCTACCTCCGGGTGTCCGCGTCGTCAGCATTTCACCGAAGCTCCAGAAAGGACAGGTGGAGGTGAAGCTGGTTATCGGCGCCAGCGGAGATGAAAGCAAACTGAAGTTCCTGCGGGCGCTCGAGCAATCCGCGAATTTCTCGAAAATAAAGGTTCTGGGAGAGCGTTCTCCGGCCAAGTTCGAGGGTAGTGAGCGGGTTCAGGTCGAGCTAACGGCGTGGTACCTGTAACGGACCTATGAGCCGGGACTTCAAAGTTCAGAAGCGGCTGATCCTCTCCACGCTCGGCGTGGTTCTCTTGGGCGACCTGGTCCTCGGCGTTGTAAGTTGGCGATTCAATCGCGAACTGGCGTCGCCACAGATGGTTCTCGCGCAGGCGCGGCTCCGGGAGAAGACCCTGGACGCAGCCGTGCAGCGGGCTTTAAAGATCCGAAAGAGTTATCCCGAGGTTGCCAAGCAATGCGATGATTTCGAGAAGGCGCTGCGGCCCGTGTCGGAGGAATACTCCAGCATCCTGACGGACCTGGGGGTGCTTGCGAAGAAAGCGGGTCTGGAAACCGAGGGGAAGACGTTCCGGGAAACGGATCTCAAGGAGCGGGGTCTGGCAGAGGTTTCTGTGGAGATGACGGTGGCAGGCAATTACGCCAGCATCGTGCAGTTCATTAATGAACTGCAACGCGCCGAGAATTTCTATGTGCTCGAAGAGCTCTCGCTCGCGTCGGAGGCGAAAACCTCGGGCAACGGCTTGAAGCTGACTTTGCATCTAAAAACATATTTCCGGTCTTGAGAATGTCGCGACGCAACCAATGGATTGCCTTCACCGTTCTGGTAGTGATACTGGGCGCCGTCGTTTATTTGAATCACCGACAAGGCGGCGGGCCGGGTGGCGCCTTTTCCGCGAGCGACACCGCGGCGATACTCGCCGTGGATAATCCGCAGATCCGCATGGATAAGATTGCATGGATCAGAGCCGCGAAATACTCCGGGACACGCAGGAATATTTTCAGCCTGGCCCCGCCGCCGCTGCCTCCGCGACCCCTTCCAAAACCAGATCCGGTCAAGCTTCCTGATCCTTTGTCTGTCGCTCCGCCGCCGCTGGTGCTCCCCGTGAAATTTTTCGGCTATGCGGCCGACGCTCACGGCAATCATCGCCGCGCGTGCTTTACCAACGGAGATGAGGTTATTATCGTGGAGGAGGGAGATGCGCTGCTGGGGAAGTACCGCGTGTTGCGAATCAGCAGCACAACGTTAGACTTCGAAGAGATAAGCTCCGGGCGGCGCGCCAGCGCGGGGATTGAGCAGCAAGGGCCGGCGGGATGATGGAAGCCAAAGCAAAGGCGAATCGAGGGCGGGCGCAATCGGGGTATGCGCTGCTGATGGTGGTGTTTATGGCCGCGCTCATGATCATCACGGCGGCGGCGATTCAGATCAATTTTCTCACGCAAGGGCGCCGCGAAAAGGAAGACGAGTTGATCTGGCGGGGCCAGCAGTACGCGCGCGGCGTGCGCCTCTTTTTTCGGAAGAACGGCCGCTTCCCGACTTCCCTGGATGACCTCATCAAGCCGGGCATCGGCGGCGTGCGCTACATGCGCAAGGCCTACAAGGAGCCCATGAACACAGTGGATGGCTCCTGGCGGCTGCTCTATGTTGGGCCCGCAGGGCAGATCATTGGAAGCGTCAAAGCCAATCCTGGCGGAAGTATATTTCCCGCAGCGCCGGCGCCGAGGCCGGGCGGAGCTCAAGCTGGCACAACCGCGGCGCCGCTGGGATCCACGGGCGGCAACGCCGGCGGCGAAGCTTCGAGTGGCACAGCGCCAGGACAGCCGCAATCGGCGGGAAGTGGAAGTCCGCAAACAGCAAACACGTCTTCTCAGCAGCCTTCTTCTCAGCAGCCTTCTGCTTTCGGAACAGATGGAACCATAATCGGCGGAAACATCATCGGTGTGGCGAGCAAGATCAACCGAAACTCCATCAAGGTCTACGATTCCGCCACGACGTATCGCGCATGGGAGTTTATCTACAACCCGTCGAAGGATGTGACGCCGATCGGACAGACCGGCGTCGCGGTCGGGACACCGAATAACCAGGCTCCAGGAACGAATCCAGCTTCCGGGACAATGCCGGGTTCTGCAAATCCTCCGCCGAATCCTCCGCCGCAAAATCCGCCTCCGCAGAACCCGCAGTAACTCACCGCAAAAAATAAGCGCGAATGTGTGACTCTCAGTCTTTCTTGGGCGGCGGAGTGGCGCGCGTCTTATGCGTGCTGTAGGTTTGCGTGACGCGGTGGACGTAGGAAACGGTTTCTGCAAATGGCGGAACGCCGCCGAACCGTTCGACGCGGTCCGGCCCGGCGTTATAGGCCGCGAGCGTCAAGCGAAGATCCTGCTTATAGAGCTCGAGCAACTCTTTCAAATAGCGCGTCCCGGCGTCAATATTTTGCGAAGGGTCAAAGACGTCGGCGACCGCAAAGCGTTGCGCGGTTTCGGGGAGAAGCTGCATGAGGCCGCGCGCGTTGCGCGGCGATACAGCGCGCGGATTAAAATTCGATTCGACAAGGATGACGCTGGCAATCAATTCCTGGTCCACGGCGTATTTTTGCGAGGCCGCGCGGATCAGGTCGGCGAAGGGGACGGGAAGCGTGGCGTTCGCCGCTGGCGGCTGCGGCGGCGCAGTAAATACATCCTCGGGCTCGATGGCGACCAGCTCGGAAGCGGGCACTTCGATTTTCCCGCCCTTGAGGCGCAAGAGAATTGTCGCGCCGCGGTTTTCGTAGCCGGTGATGTGCAGACGCTGACCGCTGCGCAGCACGGCGTACTCGGCGTTCGCAGCGGGCGCGAGCGCGGAGAGAAGCAGAAAGAGCGCGAAAAATCTCAGGCGCGTCATTTTACGCGACATTTTATCTGTGGCGCCTCCGAAGCGTAATTCTCAATGGCGGCGGCGACGCCGCTTTCATCGTTGCTCAGTGTCTGCCGCCAGCCGAGATTTTTCAATTCTTCGACGCCGTTGGCCATGACGACAGGCAGGCCGGCGAAGGCAAGCATCTCCAGGTCGTTGTGATTGTCGCCGATGGCCATCACCTCTTCGCGGGCGAAGCCGCGCAGGCGGACCCATTCCGCGAGGGTCGCGCCCTTGGAGCAAGCCGGGTGAATCACGTCAATCATAGCAAAATCGCGGTCGTCGTAAACAGTGACGGCGAGCGCGTAGAGGTCCGCGAAGGGAAGCGAGCGAACCGCGGATTCGGCGCGGCGCATCGGCTCGCACTTGCCGGTGAACATCACCTGAATGGGGTCTTCGGTGAGGCAATCGGTGATCGGCGAAACCTGAGCGATGAATTCGCAGTTGCGGTCGTAGTAGCTTTTCTGGCGGGGATCGTCCCAATCAATGCGCTCGAAAATGACTTGATTCTCGCGCGGGCGGTCGAAAACGACGGCGGCTCCGAGACGAATTTCGGGAGTGGCGTCGAGGACGCGGCGAGCGACTCCGCGGGGCAGAAGGTGGCGGAGATGAGTGGCGCCGTCCTTGGACTTCACCAGCGCGCCATTGTTCACAATCATCGTGAGCGGACATTCAAACTGAAGCGCAATGGGCCGGGCAAAATCGAAACGCCGGCCGGTGACCAGGGCGACTTCGATGCCGCGCGCGGTGGCTTCGACGACGGCTTTGCGGTTGGCTTCGGACAGTTGGTAGCGGCTGTCGAGGAGCGTGCCGTCTATATCAATGGCGATGAGTTTGACAGGCATTTGGGTATTCTATCGTGGGGGAAGTTGACAGTCGACAGTCGACAGTCGAAAGTTGCGACTCGAAACTCGAAAATCGAAACACGAAATTCGGGACCCCACCCCCCTCCCCGTGGGTATGTTTTTCGTAAGTGTTGGATCTAAAGGGCTTAGGTGCCCGTTTTGACGTAAGTGCAGAATCTAAAGGACTTACCCGAGAAAGTTGACAGTCGACAGTTGAGAGTCGAAAGTAAGATTCCCGAGCGCGCCTACCCCCCTCCCCCACCCCTTTTTTTGTAAGAGTGTGAAAACAGGGCACTTTAAGTCCTTTGTTTTTGCAAGAGTGTGATTCTAAATGATTTGCAGACGCGTTTT
>DASWCG010000059.1:0-3390 GCA_036390175.1 Candidatus Acidiferrales bacterium
CTGCGGCCATGCGTTCCGCCGAACGCCGCTCGGCTTCTTTGCGTTCGAGCTCAAGCTGCGCCGCTGCCAGGCGTTCCGTCGCGGCCTTTTCGGCTGCGGCGGCTCTCTCGGCGGCGGCTTTTTCCGCCGCGGCCCTCTCCGCCGCTGCCTTTGCGGCCTTTACCTCCGCCGCTTTTCGTTCCGCCTCTGCGCGCTCGCGCGCCGCGGCTTCCGTCTTCTCCCGCGCCGCCTTTTCCTCGATGGCCCTGGCGATGGCCGCGTGCTCTATTTCGGCATCTGAGGGAGCCTGTTTGGCAGCGGGCTCTTCTATAACTGGCGAAAAATCAAGCTTCGCCCCCAGGGTCTTTTCCTCCGGTCCAGCAAGAATATTTGCTTTTTCCTGGTGCGTCGTCGGACTCGGGAACGAGATGACATTCCTCTGCGCTTGCTGCTGCTGGATGACGGCGTCATCGCGCAACACGCGCTCGGCTGATGCGGCCCCTTCTTCCGCACTCTTGCTCAGCCCGCTGAATCCCGGCGAATCCACCGGCGCCGCTTTCGACGGCTCCGGCTTAACCAGGTCGGCAAAGGGCGCGTTTTCTGCCTTCGGATCTGCTTTCCCGCCGGCTTTCGCATCTTGGGCCGCTGCACCGGCCGTCGAGGGCGCCACGTCAACATTTCCGCGCTCGGTGTGGCCCCCGCCGAAGATTACCCGTTCGGCTTCGACTTCCCCGGGAGAAGGCGCCTCCTCGGTCGGCGGCTGATCTTTCGGATCGTTCGGGAAATGGATGCCCCAGAACCCCACGGCGCGCTGCGTGAATTCCACCTCGACGTAATCCTCGGGAGTTCCCGAGCTGCGCACGTTCACCACGCGGCAGGAAACTTCCTGCCCGGTGCTCAAATGCTTCAGTCCGAGCAACTGCCCCTTCTTCACCCGCGTGGCCATGCGCACCACGGCGCCGGTCGCCATGACAATCAGCGTGCGCGTATCGTCGACGAATTCCTGGCCAATTTCGCTGCTGCCGGCAATCGGCAGGCCGCCGATTCCGCGCACCCGCACCGGCATCTCGATGCAAACGGGATCCGCGGCTCGCTTCGCCCGAGCGCGCTCCGCCACTGTGCTTCCGGACCCGCCGGGCGTTTTCGCTGACAATGTTGTATGGGAAACGTTCCTCACGCCGCTTCTGCCTTTCGACTCAAGACCCATGCACCTTCCCCCACCTTGCCACTCTAGATCGCGCCCCGCTCCCCCGTTGTAACCGACGTCGGAGCTTGCCCCGACGAAGCCGGCAGGGGTGGAGCGAAGAGGTTTTTCGCGTCAAACCCGTCCAAACGGCCCTTTTTAGTTTCCCTTTGCTTTCAGGGCAGGGCAATAGTACTTTTGGCCGGAGTTGAGTAGATGTCACCCTGTACGAACGTACAGTGGTGCTGGGATTGCGCCCCCGTGCGAGGCTCTCCGTGCAACCCCTCCGTCGCTCCGCGAATCTGATTTCCTGCTGGACTGCTTGCATTCCCGTCGAGGAGCGACGATGACCGGGTGGCGCCTTCATTTCAAAACAGCAGGACCAGAACTGAATCTCGACTTTCGAGCTTCACATTTCGCGGCCATCTTCGACCTCGGCTTAGTCCTCCTCACTGCCGGCTGGCTCGCTGCCCCCTCGCAAGTTATTGCAGCTCAAGACTTTAAGGGCGAGGTTCCGGGCCTTTCGGTCCTTCAGGGCAAAGTAGAAAAACCCCCGGAAAAACCCCAACTGCGCGACTTTGTCGGGGTTTGGAAAGCCACTTTTCAAGGGAAAACGTTCACAGCACTAACCCTGAAGCTGGAAAATGACAAGCTCGCCGGCGCACTCAGCACTGGCGAAGTGGACCTCGCCACCGACGGGGAAGTGTCCAACGTCAACCAGGAGGCAGGCGAAGCCCGCGCCATCTTCGATATCAAGCTGGAAGGCCAGATCCTCTCGTTCAAAGACAAAGACGGCGACGACGTGAACTCTCTGGAAATGAAGCTCACCGGCGAAAACCGCGCCGAGCTGTGGTTTCTCCTGCCCGACCCGCTCCCCCAAGGCATGCCCGTGCCCAAACCCTTCCGGCTGACGCGCAGCGAGAAGCTCCCGCATATTTCCAGCGCATTGGTCGGTTGAATGCGCGCCCAAGCAAGCTCGGTTCGAGCTCTTGCCGCTTAGCTCCGGCGAATTCCGGCTTGACTCCCTTCGGCTCCTTGTCTTCCAATAGAGTCATGAGGAAGCATGCGAATCCGAAGCCCTGGAAGATACGCCTGATCCTCGTGGTGTTCGGAGGCGCCGTTGCCTTCATGAGCTTTTTCGCCATCGAACGCGACCGCTGGTCCATTGCCGGTTATAACCCGCCTCCCGGCGCCCGAGGAATCGAGCCGGCGCTCTGGGCCGCGCTCATGGGCGTGTTTCTGGTTCTGGTCGGAGTGTTTCCTTGGGAACCGTTCAGGGCGCGGCGGAAGCGCGCCAAGCGAATTGAAAATCTTCAAGCTGGACGGCGGGCTGCGGCTCGCATCCGCCGCCCGGCCCCCCGCCGTAAGTTGTTGACGTGACTGGTACTTAACCTTTTTATATTTTTCTCTTGACAAGCGGCGGCCAATTTTGGTATAATCCCACTTGTAGAGTTATGGTCAGACCCCGAAAGGGCGCTGGCCGGCACGCCCGAACCCCCGAGGTTCGGGTTTTTTGTTTCTGCCTTCCGTTACGTCCTTGATTCCGGCAGTTCCGAACCACACCCCAATTCAGGAGTCTCCATGCCCAACTATTCGAACACCACCCCGCCCCTATCGCTCTTTCCCGGCGATGTAGGTTTCAGCTTCAATAACGAGGCGTTTCCCGGCGCCGCACAAGCGGGCGCGCAATTCGCTCTGCCGGAGCCTGCCGGAATCGTGGACCAGTCGCACGCCGTCCGCTGGCAAACCATTTTCGGCACCGCGCCCACCGCCGTGAACCTGGTGCTCCAGGGCGCCATGGCCGATGTGGACGCAGAATATCAGACCGTCGACACCACCACGGCCACCGCCGGCGAAGCGCGCACCGTCACCGGCGTGCGTGCGCGCTTCCTGCGCATCAAGTTCACCAGCTCCACCGGCGGCGCCGGCCTCACCGCCAAGATTCTGCCCTAGCGCCGGCGCCTCCGACGCACTCACTTCTGCGCGTAATGCGTAACGCGCGCCAGCATGTCGCGCGTGCTGTCGGGCACGGTCAGCTTGCTCAGGCCTTCCTGCCAAGCCTGGCGCTCGTCCGCGCTCATGCCAGCAAGCCGGGCGCTGACCGCCGTCACAACCTTGTCCAGCGCTTCGGCGCTGGGGTAGAACGTAACGAAGTTCCGCAAGGATCCCGGCCCGGTCAAGATGTATTGTTCATCGGCGGCGTAATACGTCAGATTGCCTTTCTTGAA
>DASWCG010000060.1:0-4280 GCA_036390175.1 Candidatus Acidiferrales bacterium
CCGTCGGACGCCAGGCGCATGACTTGGGCCACATGCTCCGCGGTCAATTGCCGGCGGTCTCCCTTCACGCCTTCGACCAGCCTTCGGATCAGCCGCTTGCTCAAAGCGGCCATGGCTTCGCGGTGTTCGCCGGGCAACTGCAACGGCTCGAGCAGGTCGGCGACGCGAATGCTCGGACCGGCGCTTTCGGGCCGCACCAGCGTCCGGTAACGGTCCTCGACAAGCGCTTTCCAGAACACTTCATCTTCCCGTGCCAATCCCGCCAAACGCGCCAACTGCTCGACCGCTGCCGGCTGAAACTCTCGCTCGAGCAGCGGCAGGAGTTTTTCGCGGATTCTTGCGCGCGTCCGCCTGGTGTCCAGGTTGCTCGAATCCTCGCGCCAGGCTTGCTTCCTCTTCTTCAAGTATTCGCGCAGCTCGATGCGGCGAATCTCGAGCAGCGGACGCACCGTGGTCCCCGCTAGGGGATAAATCGCGCCCAGTCCCGCCGGTCCGGTTCCGCGAAGCAAGTGCGCCAGCACGGTCTCTGCCTGGTCGTCGGCCGTGTGCGCCACTGCCACGCGCGTCGCGCGGCCGCTCTTTACCGCGTTCACAAAGAAAGCGTAGCGCAAACGCCGGGCGACTTCTTCCAGGTTTCCACGCTCTTCACGCGCCTGCCACGCGACGTCCTCTGCGCCGGAAACGCACTCGAGGCCGCGTGCGGAGGCCAGCTTGCGGACGAATTCTTCATCGCCATCCGATTCAGCGCCACGCAGCTTGTGGTTGAAATGCAGGATGGTCAAAAGCAGGCCCAGCGGCTCGCGCAGCTCTTCGAGCAGCAGAAGGAGCGCCACCGAATCGGCTCCGCCCGAGACGGCAACGCCGATGCGGTCTCCCGCGTGCATCATGCGGTGCTGCTCGATGAAAGACTGAACGCGTTTTGCGAGCCCGGCGCGCATCGGTTTTTTTTGGAAACCTTCTGCGCGCTATGGTAACAGCCGCCGCGGAATTGGTGTAGCGCAGGGTGAGGCCGGCAGATTCCGGCTAGAGCGCTGGCCTTCTCTTGTTCCAGTCCGTCACTAACTGATAGGCAATGGCGCACTCGATGCAAGTATCTTCGCGCAGGGCGTCGGCGACGAACTGGATGCCGATCGGCAGGTTCTTCTCCTTGGTGAATCCGCAGGGGACGGAAATCGCGGGCAGGCCGGCGATGTTCGACATTCCGATGACATTCCATTTATCGAATGCGCCGGGCGGCGGTGTGGCAGGAGGCTTTTGTTCGCCGGGCTTTGGCGGAGGCGGCGCATCGAAATTCACGTCGAGGCGCGGCGCCGGGGCGGCACGGCTCGGCGCCACCAGCGCATCGTACTTCTCGAAGAGTTTCGCGACGCTGTCCTGAATCTGCGCGCGAATGCGCATGGCGTCCAGATAATCGGTGGCCGGCAGCGAAAGCGCCGCAATGAGCCCGGCCTTTTGTGTTTCGTCAATCAACTCGTTCACCTCGCCGCTCTCGATGAACGGCCGGAAAATCGAAGCGGCTTCGGCGGTGTAAAGCGTGGTCGCTACGGCGCCGTAAGGAAAATCCGGCAGCTCCATTATTTCCAGATTCGCGCCGAGCGACCGCAACACATCGAGCGCCGCGTCGAAAGCCGCGCCCACTTCCGGGTCACCGGAGGCGTTGAAATCCGGGCGCACGGCTCCGAATCTTTTTCCGGCCAGCGACTTGGCGCGTTTTGAGTCGTTGCCCTGCGACCAGGGCGGCGGCCACCAAGCGAACGTCTCGCGCCGCGAGGCCCCATCGTGGGGATCGTGCCCGGCAATGGCGTTGAGCACCAGGCCGCAATCCATCGCGCTGCGGCACATCGGTCCGAGTTTGTCCATGGTCCACGAGAGCGCCATGGCTCCATGGCGGCTGACGCGGCCGTAGGTGGGACGCAGCCCGCTTACGCCGGAAAACGCCGACGGGGTGATGATCGAGCCGAGCGTCTCCGAGCCAATCGCGAACCCCACGAGCGCCGATGGCACCGCCGCGCCCGGCCCGCTGGAACTTCCCCCGGCCCAATGCTCGAGGTTATAGGGGCAACGCGACGGCCCTTGCAGCGATGCATTTCCATCGTTGTAGCCGCCGCCGCCCGCCAACTCAATCATCGCCAGCTTCGCCACCAGAATCGCGCCGGCCTCGCGCAGTTTGTTGATCAGCGTCGCGTCGTAGTTGAACATCTGATCTTTGAACGGCGGCGCGCCCCAAGTGGTGGGAATGCCGCGCGTCGCCAACAGGTCTTTCGCGCCGTAAGGAATCCCGTGCAGCGGCCCGCGCGAATGTCCAGCGGCAATCTCTTTTTCCACTGCACGCGCCTGTTCGAGCGCCAGGTCGGGAGTGAGCGTGGCGACAGCGCCCAGCTTGGGTCCCAGCTTTTCGAGCCGCGCCATATAGGACTCCGTCAGGTCGAACGGAGAAATTTTCCGGCTGCGAATCTGCTCCCCAAGTTCGTGCACGCTCAGATAAAGAATGTCCTCAGAAAGCATCACCGCACTCCATTGTTATGAATGCTGTTATTCTCGCCGACCGGCGCGAGCTTTCGGCCGCGCCGCGAAAACGAAGGCAGGCTCGAGGTCGTAGGGCAGCACGAGGTCGCGCATTTTCTTGAGCTGCTGGTCGCGCCGCTCGACGGCTTTTTTCACGGCAACTTCCTGATCGGCGCTGAGTTTCAGCTTTGGCTCGGGCTTTGGAGCTTCGGTCGTCTGCTGTCCAAGCTTTTCCAGCACCAGCGGCGCCGCCACAGCCGCCGCGGCAGCGCGTTTTGCAAATTCTCGTCTGTGAATCTTGGTCATAAGAAGTCTCCTATGCGATAGAAAACTTGCGCGGCGGAGGATAGCGCAAGTCGGCGCGGACTGCCAGCGTCCGGGTCAGGCGTGGCGAGGTGTTCGAGAGAGGCACGCGAGGGAATGACGGTTCAAGTCGTGCAGCTAGGGAAGTTATTTTCCGGAAGCGGCGGCGAATTTTCTTAGTCTGAGCTCGGCGGCGCGCAGAAGAATCTCCAATAGCTGATCCTTTTCCGGAGCCGTCAAGTCTTGGGTTTGCGCTCCAAGAGTGACCGTTGTGCTGGCGATTTCGCAGAGAACATACCAGATGGGTCCCAGAGGCGCGGTCTGCTGCCGCGGCCGCTGGTGCGAAAACAGCTCGGTAATGCCGTCCAACTGGGCGTGGCAATGAGAGATGAAATGGCGGCGGCAGAAGAGGAAGCCCCCCGCGGAGCTTGTGGCGGGTTCTCCACATCTAGCCATGGCACATCGTGGATTTCTTTCCATAGCAAAAGGCCAATGGGGCTGGATGGACATCCTTGATGAACCGGTGTTGAGGGGGGGCACTTCACCGGGCTCGATGAAAGGCGCTTCCTTATTGGAAACGGAGCTTGTGCGCCCCTGGATATAAAGAGGAAGCCGGGCGGGAGAAAATATAGGGCTTATTTCGCGGCTGCGGTCCCTTCACGAACTGCGTTCAGGGCAAGCAGGGCAGGCTCGATTACACCGTGAGAGTCGGAGGGATTCCTCGACTTCGGGACGCGACGTGCGCCTCCCCTCGCTTTGCTCGGGTAACGCGCACGCAGACAGAAGCGTCGCGTCCCTCTGCTCGGAATGACACGCGAGCGACAACGCAGTCGGAAATTAGGGTGTTGACAAGGAGCAAGGGGATGCGTATAGTTAGCGATTGTCTGTTCGCCTTTCTGCAGGACAGGAGGGCCCGCTCTTTGACAACCGGATGAGATGTGCCAGAACCCGTTCGATAACTGAGTGAATCGAGCGACAAAACAATTTGCTGGGAAGTCGCGTCCCGGTCCTCGGACCGGGATTTTGATTTTCCGAGCATCCAGATTCAAACGAGAGTTTGATCCTGGCTCAGAGCGAACGCTGGCGGCGTGCTTAACACATGCAAGTCGAGTGCGTAGCTTTCTGTAGCAATACAGGAGGTGGGCGCACGGCGCACGGGTGCGTAACACGTGGGCAATCTGCCCTTCGGTGGGGAATAACTCCGCGAAAGCGGAGCTAATTCCGCATGACATTCCGGGAAGTCCGCTTCCCGGACTCAAAGGCCGCAAGGCCGCCGGAGGAGGGGCCCGCGCCCGATTAGCTAGTTGGCAGGGTAACGGCCTACCAAGGCTATGATCGGTAGCCGGTCTGAGAGGATGGCCGGCCACACTGGAACTGAGACACGGTCCAGACTCCTACGGGAGGCAGCAGTGGGGAATCTTGCGCAATGGGCGAAAGCCTGACGCAGCGACGCCGCGTGGGGGATGAAGCTT
>DASWCG010000061.1:0-1518 GCA_036390175.1 Candidatus Acidiferrales bacterium
GCGCGTCGAATCTCCACGGAGAGCGGAAGGAAGACGGCGTTGTCCTTCCATAATCTGGCCGTGCTTCTCTCAACCTTTGTCGTGGGAGTTATCGTCGCCGTCACCCTTACAGCCGACGCCGGCCGCATTCCGATTTCGCACTCGTTTCTCTTCGACTGGCTGGCACTCATCTCCATTAGCATTTTGATGTTTGCCTGTCTCTGGGATCGCGATGCTGAGTACGCCGTGGCCGGGGTCTACGTAATTGGAATATTCCTGGCGGGATTGATCCTGGACTATCTGCAGCTCCCGCCCCGCCGCCTCACCTGGGCCGCGATGATCTTTCTCGCCATTCATGCTTTAGTGGCGAGCCTCATGTGGCGCGGTCGCGCAACCCTGATCAAGTGGGCGACGCAATTGAATATTCCACCGCGGATGGATCCGTCTGCGCCTGAACTGCGTTGGTTGATGTTCTTCAATGTTGCGGTGGTTGCCCTCGTCGTATATCTCGCCTTCGCCATCGATCTGAAATTCCTCGAATGGACATTGCGGGCCAGTGCGGCCCTCGCGGTAAGCGCGCAAACGTTGACTTTTGGCTTTATGGCCCAGGGCCGCTGGCGCGCGCGATGGCAGCGCGCCGCGGCGGCGGCTTTCATAATTGGCGTGGTGTTTCTCGGTTGGTCCTTCCTGGAGCCCGGGGCCGGCGGCACCTGGCTCAATCGCGGCGTGATTCTAATGACCGAAATGTTCGTCCTCGTCGCCTTGTTCGGCGCCGGGCTGGACAAGTTGATTGAACGGGAACCCGACTGGACGATAGCAATCCGTGAATGCGTGCCCTGGATGACCGGAGTTGGCGCGGCGGCGCTGGTGCTGGTTCTCAGCGATGAAGTGTACCAACGAATTCAGTTCGGCGAGGTACGCACGAACACCCCGGCTCTGATCACGACAGGGCTGACGCTCGCTGCCGTCGCCGTTGTTTGTCTTTGGTTTGCTCTCTCACCAAAACACGATCCGCTGAATCTGCCCGAGCACCGCCGCTCCAGCTACGTCTACCTGGCGGAAGTAGTGCTCACGCTTTTGTTCATGCACGTACGTCTGACAATGCCCTGGCTATTTACGGGATTCTTTGAGCGCTATTGGCCGCTAGTGGTGATGCTGATCGCCTATGCGGGAATTGCCACCAGCGAGTTATTGCGGCGTCGCAAAGTCCTTGTCCTGGCAGAACCAATCGCGCGCACGGGTGCGTTACTGCCCCTGCTGCCGGTACTGGGCTTTTGGGTGCTCCACTCGCAGGTTGATTATTCGCTGCTGCTTTTCATTGTCGGCGGACTCTACGGCGTGCTTTCGATCCTCCGGCGTTCATTTCTGTTTGGCATGCTGGCCGCTATTTCGGGCAATGGCGGGTTGTGGTATCTGCTGCATCACAGCGAGGACTATCGCTTTCTGCAACATCCACAGCTTTGGCTGATTCCGGTAGCCGTCTCCGTTTTGATCGCCGCGCGACTGAACCGGAAAGATTTTTCGGAACAACAGATGACC
>DASWCG010000062.1:0-4521 GCA_036390175.1 Candidatus Acidiferrales bacterium
TCGATATAACCGGCTATCGCGTCCCTCGCCATCTTCTTGGCCTCTGCTAGGGTTCGGCCAAACGTCACACATCCCGGCAGAGCAGGCACGATGGCCGTGAACCCGCCTTCCGGTTCGGGCCGGAGAACAATATTGAAGTGCCCGTGCGCCTTTTTCATTGGTCGCCCCCAATTCTATCTGAATCGCCGGGCAAATCCATCCTAAAATTGGCCAAATCAGCCCTTGACAATCGCTAGTCACTGGTGGTATAAGTACTTCTGTTGCAATCGCCGGAAGCTGCTAGGTAGACGCCGCCAGAGAACGCCGTTGCAGCCAGGGAATAGCGAAGGAAACGAAGATGTCGGCAAGTCACTTTGGAATAGCTACGAGCGACGCGTGTCTTCAGCCAAACAACCCTAAGTTCACTTCTTTTCGCACTCAACTTCTTTCTTTTCACATACTTCTGAAGTCCTGCGTCTCTAAACTCTTTAGATTCACATATTTCCCAAAAACTGTGCATCTATGTAAAAACAATGGCTTTCAATCCCTTCAGAATCATATACTTACGCACGCTGTTTCACCAACCCCTTTGGAATCACATACTTCCAAAATCAGGGTGGTGGGGGGAGGGGGGCATCATCTGCGGGTCGCTAGTCACTAGTCACCAATCACTAGTCACGTCGCTCATGACTCGCTACTCATCAGCGGCCCCCCGAAGCGCGTTATACTTTGGCTCGACCTAGGAAAAGGATATGGATCGTAGAGAGGTTATTCGCGTGGCTCTGCGCACCCTCGGGCGCAACAAGCTGCGCACCGCGCTGACCTTGCTGGGCATCACCATCGGCATCAGCGCCGTCATCTGCACCGTGGCCATCGGCCAGGGCGGCCAGGCGGCCATTCAGGAGCAGATGCTGATGCTCGGCGACAATTTCGTCTGGATCGAAGCCGGCGGACGCAACGTCAACGGCGTTCGCACCGGCACCGGCAACACCAAGACGCTCGTCGTCGCCGACATGAACGCCATGCTTCAGCAGATTCCTCTGCTGAAGGCCTGCTCGCCGCAGGTGGACGCGCACGCTCAGATTGTCTACGAAAATCAGAACTGGAACACCACCTATCGCGGCGTCTCGCCCGAATATCAGACCATTCGCCGCTGGGCCGTCGCCGAAGGCGGCATGTTTACTCAGGACGATGTGGACGGTTCCGCAAGTGTCGCTCTCATCGGGCAGACAGTCAAAGGTTACCTGTTCCCAAACATAGACCCTCTCGGGAGGACCATTCGCGTCGGCAACTTGCCCTTCCGCATCATCGGCGTCTTGCAGCCCAAGGGCTTCTCCGCCATGGGGCAGGATCAGGACGACTTCATCCTGATTCCCTGGACCACCGCGCAGCACAAAGTGAAGGGCATTGACTGGCTCGACGACATCATGTGCTCGGCCAATTCGCAGGAGGCTATGACGCCGTCGCTGGACCTCGCCACCCTGCTCCTCCGCGAGCGGCATCACATAATGCCGGGGCAGCCCGACGACTTCAACATCCGCAGCCCCGAAGAAATTCTGAAAGCCCGCGCCGACGCCAACCGCACCTTTACGCTGATGCTTGCCAGCATCGCTTCGGTGTCGCTGCTGGTCGGCGGCATCGGCATCATGAACATCATGCTCGTCTCCGTCACCGAACGCACCCGCGAAATCGGCGTGCGCATGGCTGTCGGCGCGTCGGAGAAAGATGTCCAGTCGCAATTCCTCACCGAGGCCGTTGTCCTGAGTCTATTGGGCGGCGTTATCGGAGTTCCCGGCGGAGTCCTCACTTCGCTCGGCATCTCCACGATTCTGGGCTGGCAGACCGACGTGTCTTTCCTGGCCATCGGCGTCGCCGTGCTTTTTTCAATTTTCACCGGGGTCTTCTTCGGCTATTACCCCGCGCAAAAAGCCTCGCAGCTCGACCCTATCGAAGCGCTTCGTTACGAGTGACACCCTGCTCCGTCATTCCGAGCGAAGGGAGCGAAGCGCGTCGTTTGTGCTCCGGCCCGGTTTTGCGGAGCGAACGAAGTCGAGGAATCCCTCTTCGACGCTGCACTCAGCGAGGCGCGGAAGCGATTGCGCCGGCCGTAATCGCAAACGTCAGCCGCACGCGATGCGCGTTGCCTTCGTCGTCCCGCGAAACGTCCGCGGATTTCAGCACCGCATCGGCGAGCGCCAGCGACGCTCGATCCATTTGCCGCCGCGTTTTCGGATCGGCCAGCGCCAGCTTTCCCAGCAGGCGCAGGCCGTCGAGACTCACGGCAATCTGCCGCGCGCTGGACGCGGTGTCGGTTTCGCCTTCCAGCGCGACGCGCAGCTCGTTGCCTTCGGGACGCGCCGCGAAGCTCAGCCAGCGCAGGCTGCGCACTAGGTTGTCGAGCTGATCGGAGCGCAGACCGGCGGAAGAAAGCTCCGCCACCGCGCGCTCGAACGAAACTCCCAGTTTGCCGACCGCGAAAACCGGCGAGCCCGCCACGCGCGAGATTCGCTCGCGCATTTCCGGCTGCAGCGTCCCGCTCGGCCGCGCTTCCGCGGCCACCGCCAGCAGCGGAGCGAGGCTTTCGCCGTTCGTGAGCAGGATGCGATGTTCGTCGACGAACGTGAACGTCACCGGTCTTGCCGGAGCTTTCGCCGGCACGAGGATGACTTCTTTCCCGCTCTGCGTTGCGCGCTTTCCCGTTCGCAGCGCGTAGGCGGTGATCCTCTTGACGTCGAAGCGTCCGTCGGCCACCGCGAACGTTTCCGAGTCGTTGCCCTTCGGACGAACCGCAAGGATGGCGCGGTCGAGGTCGCGCTCGTAGTCGAAGCCCGTTGCTCGCACGAACTCTGCGTAGTCGCGGTCGGTGTTCGGCGCGGGCGCGAGCGCTGCAAGCTGCGCCAGAAACGGAGAAGCCCGCAGAGCCGCGAGGTCGGCGTATACGAAAACGGTGGAGTCTTCCGGCGCGAAGTCCAGCAGCGCCGGCGGCGTTCCCGCCGGCGGAGTGTTCGGCCTGCGGTGAAGCACCGCGTAAAGGATTCCCGCGGCGCCCAGTCCAAGCGCGGCCACGATGAGCAGAGAACGCGGCTTCATCATGCGCAGATTCTCTCACGAGCAACTGGGGCAAGTCATTGGGACGGGAGCGCGATTCGGCCGGACCGTCTTTTGTTGCTCCCTGAAAGGGTAAAAGTAGTGTTGCGGAGACACAGTACTAGACCAGAGGTGCCCGCCGTCTTTTCCACAGGCTTGGCCCCTATCTTGCTCAGGCTGAAAAGACCCACTTGCAATTCTGTCTCCCAATCTGATATTCTTATGCGGTTTGAGCGGCGCTGGCGTAGCTCAGTGGTAGAGCATCTGATTTGTAATCAGAGGGTCCGGGGTTCAAATCCCTGCGCCAGCTGAGATTGGGATTGAGCGGGCGAGTGAGAGGTAATTTTTCCTCGCAAGAAAATGAAAGGGCTGGTGTCTTCGGGCGCGAGCCTCAGTTTGTGTTTTCCAATGAGGGACGCGGTGCCGGCGTCCCTGTTGTGTGCGCAGATGCGCCGTTGCCTTCCGCAAGGTTTCGCAGGACGGGTGGGTGAGTGGCTAAAACCAGCAGACTGTAAATCTGCCGCTCCTTGCGGGCTACGGAGGTTCGAATCCTCCCCCGTCCACCAGCGTCATGCGAGCCGCGCAAACCTGAAGGCGGGAATCCGAGGCGGTCCGGAACAATTTACGGAATACTCCAACCAGGATTTACGGCGGGGAACACCGGTTGAATCTGTGCTTGGGAAGGTGGATTGAGAATCTCGGGCCTGGGTAGCTCAGTTGGTAGAGCGCGTCCTTGGTAAGGACGAGGTCACCGGTTCAATCCCGGTCCCAGGCTCCAGTTACGAGCAGGAGCAAGCCAATTTCCAAGGGGGATCCCGCGAGGCGGCAGAGAACAAGAGTAAGGGGTCAGAGGGAGACGGGCGGGGGTAACTCAACGGTAGAGTCTCGCTCTTCCAAGGCGATGGTTGCGGGTTCAAATCCCGTCCCCCGCTCCACAGTTTGAGCTTGTAGGAATGAATGCGTGCGACATTTGGGACGCGACTTATCAAGGCGACAGTGTTCCGGGCGGCTTCGATTGAGCGCTGGAAAGACGCGGACTGTTTGCATGCGGCCGGTAGATTTCAGGGTGCGATCTACCTGTGCGGCTATGCATTGGAGTGCTCGCTGAAGTTTTGCGTATGCTTGACTCGAGGCATCCCACATCTCGAGGAAAGGGAGGCCAAGCGGCTGGGCCATGCGTTGCCGGAGCTGTTGGATGCCGCGGGTCTAGGCGAGTTGCTTCCGAGGAATCGCGACCTTCTGGTCGCCTTCCAAACCATTAGTAGTCGCTGGTCAACGGAAATTCGGTACTCGGGCGGAGGGAGCAACAGCAAGGATTCAGAAAGATTTCTGCGAGATTCGAGGGCGCTGTTACTGTGGCTAAGGTCGCAATCAAAGTCGTAGAGAAAGCGTTGGAGAAGGGCTTCGCCTCCAAGGGCGCCAGGGTGTTTTTCTTCACTGAGAAGAGTGACTACA
>DASWCG010000063.1:0-5114 GCA_036390175.1 Candidatus Acidiferrales bacterium
ACAAACAATTTACCAGGTGAATGGCAATCTCCGCTCTCCCTACACCATGCAAACGGGCGTGACCGTCGAACGGCAGCTCACGAAATCGGCGAATCTTTCTGTCACGTATCTGAATTCGCGGGGAGTCCACCAGTTTTTCACCACGAATATCAACGCATTGGATCCCGTGACGGGCTTGCGGCCCAATGGCACGGACCAAAATATTTTCCAGTATCAATCCGAAGGCACCTTCAAACAGAACCAGCTCATTGTGAATAGCAGTATTCGCATGGGCCAGAAACTTTCCCTCTTCGGCTACTACACGCTGAACTACGCGAATAGCGATACCTCCGGCGCGGGCAGCTTTCCTTCAAACCCATTGGATGTGAGCCAGGATTACGGTCGCGCTTCTTTCGATACTCGCCATCGCGTTTTTTTTGGCGGGAGCGTCGGCCTCCCCGCAGGCTTTCGTCTAAGTCCCTTCATGATCGCCAGTTCGGGTTCGCCATTTAATATCACCACGGGCCAGGATTTATATGGCGACGCCATATTCAACATTCGCCCGAGCATTGGCAACTGTTCGAGTGGAGTCACTGGCGTAAAGCAAACGCAGTACGGGTGCTTTAATCTGGCAACACAGCCGGGGCAGCCTGTCATTCCAATCAATGATTTTACTGGGCCGGGACGGTTCACCTTGAATTTCCGCCTCAGCAAGACGTTTGGTTTCGGACAAAAGAAGGAAGCTACCGCTGCTGGCGGCCCCGGGGGTGCCATGGTTGTCCGTGGCCCGGGCGGTGGCGGCCCGAGAGGCGGAGGCGGGGGAGAGCACGGCGGCGGCGACCGCGGCGGCGGAATGTTTGGAGGAAATCCATCGAATCAGCGCTACAGCCTGACCTTCAGCGTGAACGCGCGAAACGTCTTCAACAACGTCAACGTGGCCAATCCCATCGGGAATCTCAGCTCGCCGCTCTTCGGCCAGTCCAACGCGCTCGTTGGCGGGCCGTTTTCTTCTTCGACCGCCAACCGGCGCATCGATTTGCAGGTGTCCTTCAATTTCTAGCTGCGCTAGAATCCCGGCTCAGGCCCGGGATGAAAAAGCGGAAAAAGAAAACCATTGACGCCGGCAAAGAGGCCAGGCGTGTAGCCCGAAAATCCGGGCTTGCGCCCGCCGCCACGCGCGTCATTCCTGACAAAAGAAAACACCCGCCGAAGCACAAGAAGCAATGGCTGGAAGGCGAACTGGACTGACAAATCCTGGGGCGCCGTTGCTGCATTGAGCTTCGCAAAGTTCTCCTGAATCGCGGCCCCTCAACTCCTTCCAAGAGCAACGATTTTCCGTCGAGAATCTGTCAAGTCAACGCTGCCAAACTCGCAGGCCCGGACCGGACCTAGTTTTTCGAGCTTCATCCAGGTTTGTTGGCGGGCACGACTTCGTCGGGACGGAAGAGCGGCGCGAGAGAAATTTTTCTGCGTTGGGCGAGCTCGGCTGCAATGGTTTCCAAATCTTTCTTGTCGAAACCCATGGAACTGACTTTGACGGTGCCGTCCGTGTCGATCAGGAAGATTGTGGGTACGTTGGTCAGGCCGTAGGCGTTGGAAACCGGGTAGCCATTCTCGTCGAGGACCAGCGGGAAGGTCACGGCGTATTCCCTGGCAAAATCCTTGGTCGCGCGCGCATCGTCCTGCGAGATGCCGAGAAACGTCGCGCGGTCGTCTCCGTACTGTTTGTAGAGGCGCTCGAGAAAAGGAAAGGTGAATTGGCAGACAGGGCAGGAGATTTTGAAGAAAGCGGCGACGACGGGGCCGCGTTCCAAGAGAGTGTTGAGCGAGTATTCTTTGTTGTCGAGAGATTTCAGTGAAAATCCGGGAGCTTTGTTTCCGGCAACGATGTGCGTCATCTCTCTTTGATTCCCCCTTCAGCCCCTCGGGTACAGTTCCGGGGTAAACGTAAAAGCCGCCACAAAATTCCCATCAGCTGAGTGTAACGCAGGGAAGTGGATTGCCGCAAAGCGGCGGGAAGAGCATTAATCGGGTGAAACGGGGACCGGCGTCTAGGCCACCCGTCATTTTTGCACACCTGTCCACAGATTTGCACAAAGGTTTGATCAGATTTTGATTGACGGCGCGAACCGGAACCACTATCTTGCGAGCCAGATTGAACCGGGAAGCTTAGAACTTTACGGATCAATTTAGAGGGCGCAGCAAGCTTAACGGCGGCTGCGCCGCGAGATTGAATCGCGAGGCTCAAAGCCTTTACGGCTCCATTTGGAGGGCGCGACAAGCCTAACGGCGGTTACGCCGTCAGATTGAACCAAGAAGGTCAGAAACTTTACGGCTCAGTTAGAGGGCGCAACAAGCTTAACAGCGGTTGCGCCCTCAAATTTTTTTGGCCTTGCCCTCCCGCGACAACCAGAGTTATTGGAGTAGGAAATCGCCCACATAGCGGAAAGTCATGAAGAGATAATCTTTATCGGTACTAAAAAAGAGGTTGACAACTCGGGTCCGCCCCGAGTTCTGTACCACTGTCCGATCACTAGGCTGATCGGCATGAACTCGCTCACAAAATGAGAGTCGCAATCGTATCGGATATTCATGGCAATCGGCGCGCCTTCGAGGCGGTTGTCGCTGATCTGCGGCAGGTTACGCCTGACCTGGTTCTCCATGGCGGCGATCTGGCTTACGGTGGAGCTCACCCGGCGGACATCGTCGATCAGGTCCGCGCGCTCGGGTGGCCCGGGGTCCGCGGGAATACCGATGAGATGCTTTGGGCCCCGGAAGGTCTGGCGGAATTTGCCGCCAGACAGCCGAAGCTCGGGCCACTCCTAGCCATCATCCAAGAGATGATTCCGCCGACGCTCGCCAGTATCGGTGAAGAACGCTTGCGATGGCTGGAAAGACTTTCTCAGCAATACTCCGGTGAAGGCTTTAGCCTGGTGCATGCCAGCCCCGATGACCTCTGGCGCGCTCCCATGCCCAATGCCAGCGATGAAGAATTGCAGAGTACCTACGCGTCTCTTCGCGCTCCCATCGTCGTCTACGGGCATATTCATCGTCCGTACATACGCCGGCTTCCAGGCATGACCGTGGCGAATACGGGCAGTGTCAGCCAGTCCTATGACGGGGATACACGTGCGTCTTATCTGCTGATGGACGGAGAGAGTGTCGCCATTCGCTGGGTCGAGTACGACGTAGAGAGCGAAGCAAAAGAACTCTTGAGTTCGGGGCTGCCCCATGCGGACTGGCTGTCCCGGATTCTCCTCGCTGGAAAATATTGTCCCCCCGAGTAAGAACTCAACCGGAAAGGGCGAGCCGATTCAGTCCCTGCCTGGAGTCAAAAGTGAAGACCCAGGCCGAGGCTGAGCTATTGAAGCGTGACCGCAAGCGTGACGGAGTGGCTGACAGCGAGGGTGCCGGAGCCGCCGCTGGCGGTCACAGTGACAATAGTTGCGGTTTGAGGGGGCGGGCCTGGGGGAGCAGCAGAGCTACTTGAGCCGCCACATCCGGCACATACGCCCAAAGAGCAAATGAGGACAAGGATCGCGCAGAGGAAGCCAGAACGGCGCTTTCTGCACGATACGAAGAGAAACAGGCAGGCCGCGGCGCTAAGTCCGCCCAGCGAGAGCGGTAGCTTTCGCAGTGGTCCGGTGGACGCGGCGCGGAGTGACGCCTGCGCGGACCGCGTGATGGTGAGCGCCGTGGTCATGGAATCGAAGCCATCCAGCAAAAGCTGCGTCGGCTGAAAGCTGCAAGTTGCCCCAGCAGGCAGTCCGGAACAGGCAAACGAGACGTTGCCGAAAAAGCCGATGCCGGGACCTGGACTGAGAAGCACCGTGGCTCGGCCGGGTGCGGCGGCGGTAACCGTCAAATTGCCCGGGTTGACGGCAATTTGAAAATCAGGGATGCCAACAAATAGCTTGCTTGGGGGCGAGGTTGAACCGTTGAAATTGGAATCGCCGGAGTAAACAGCGGTGATGCTGTGGGTGCCGTTCGCCAATTGCGGCACGGTGATAACAGCAAACAAGTTTTGAATCTGGACGGGATTGCCAAGAGCTGTTGTGCCGTCAAGGAATTGCACGGTTCCTGTGGGGCCCGCAGTGCCATTGGGGAAGACGATGGCCTCTAAGGTGACGGGGGAATTGGGCAGAGCGCCGGTGGGAGCGAACAAGAATGTTTCCGTGGTGCCTTTTGTGATAGTGACGCTCACCGGGCCGGCGCTGCTGGGCTGGAAGCTGGGATCGCCGGAATAGGACGCGTTCAAAGAATGGCTTCCGATGGCAAGCGACGTTACCGTGACGGAAGCATTGCCTTGAACGTTCAGGGGAGCGGTGAGCAGATTTGTCGTGCTTCCGTTAAAGGTGTCGGATAAGGAGACCGTTCCGGTGGCGGCTCCTTGTTGAGATACGCCCGAGACGCCGACCTCGAGAAAGAGGAAATTGCTAAAGGTCGTTGATGCTGCGGAAGAAGTAAAAGTCATTTTGCTGGGTTCGGAATTCACGGTGAGCGGCACGCCGCTGGAGACACTGGCACCGAACATGCCATCCCCGCCATAGCTTGCGGTAACGGAATAACTGCCGCCGGGCAGAGTCGTTACCGGGGAGGATATGGAACCACTGGTGAGGCTGCCGAGGTTCACAGTCTGAGGGCCGCCTGTCAAAAGCGTCACGCCGCCCGTGGGGGTTCCCGTGCCGGTAGCTGGAGCCACGGTCACAGACGCGGTCACAGGTTCACCGTGCGTTACGCTGTTGGGCGTGAGCTGCAGCGCCGTGGTCGTAGCGTGGAATGTGTTTGTCACGTTTTGCCAGCCAGCGACGAGATTAGCGGCATTGACGGAGCCGAGACCCGTGGCCATATCGTATCCGGCGATGGCCGGAAAACCAGTTTGTCCGGGCACACTGTTGTTGCCCTGTGTGGTGTCATTGAAAATGCACGTGCTCTGGGGACCCGTGGAAGCATTGCAGTTTGCTGCGGTTTGGCCGGCAGCAAGCGGATAAAGGACGAAATCCGCCTGTCCCTGCCGCGAATTCGTCTTCTGAAGAACGAGTGCCATGATGCCGGCGAAGGTGGGTGCGGCCGCCGAAGTGCCACCCACGACCTCCGCTTCGATGAGTTGGCCCTGGCCGTCGGTCAGACAGAAT
>DASWCG010000064.1:0-3795 GCA_036390175.1 Candidatus Acidiferrales bacterium
GGCTCGTTCCCCGTCGGTGTGGGGAAGGGAATCCGTTTGCCGCCCGCTTCAATCGCGTTGGAGCGCAGCGCCGGCTCAAACGGACCGCTCTCCGTCCACGCTTTGGCATCCACCGGCTGGCCATCGTAATGCGCGTAGAAGATTACCGTGCGCGTTGCCTCCGGCGTCGTCAGCTTTCCGAAAATCACCGGCCCGCGGCCCGCAATCGTCAGCGGGTGCGTCTCGATGCCGCGCGCTTCGAGCATCTCGATCAGCTTCGCCGCATTCCGCTCGATGTTCTCCGTGTCCGTGGCAACGTTGGGGATAGCCAGCAATTCGGCCAACTCGCGTACAATCCGGTCTTCGTTCGCCAAGCGGTACGCGCGGACCTCCTGCGCTACCTGCGCCGGCGGCACCGCGGGAGACGAAGGTGGCGCTGCGCTTGACTTCTGCGTCCGCGCCGGATAGGGTAAGAGCGTAAGAAGAAAAAGGCCGATGCCTATGCGAGTCAACATTCCCCTCCTCTGACGGAACCGCTCTTTTGAGCCGCGTTCCTGTTCCTCGCGCCTAAGGCGTAGGGACGCCGGGCGCGGCGTTCGTACGGCAACCTTCTTCCTGCGATTTATGCAGCCTGCTCGCGCCCGCTTATTTCCTTGCGGGCGCATGTCGAGGCCACTATGACACCGTTTGCTCTGGAAGTAGAACACCTCGTGAAAGTTTACCATCCGCGCGGCCGCGCCCCGGTTCGCGCGGTAAACGGGATGAGCTTCAGCGTCGCGCCGGGCGCTATCTTCGGCCTTCTGGGACCGAATGGCGCGGGAAAGTCCACGATTCTCCGCATGCTGACGACGCTCAGCAAGCCCTCGAGCGGGACGGCCCGCGTCGCCGGCTTCGACGTCGTCGAGCGTCCGCTCGAGGTTCGCCGGCGCATCGCGGCGGTACTCCAGGAAACCGCCGTCGAGCTGTTTCTCTCGGTCCGCGACAACTTGCTCACCTACGCGCGCTTTCACGGGCTCGGCCGCAGTACGGCGGTGCGCCGCGCCGGCGACGTGATGGAGCGCTTCCATCTCCAAAGCGAAGCCGACCATAAAGTGCAGGACCTCAGCGGCGGCTTTCGCCGCCGCGTGCAGGTGGCCAAGACATTTCTGGTCGATACGCCGCTGCTGTTTCTCGACGAATTCTCCACGGGAATGGACCCGCTCCTGAAACGCGAAGTGATGGCGCACCTGCGCGCCGAGGCGCGCCAGGGCCGCACCATCGTTCTGACCACGCAGATCTTGAGCGAAGCGGAAGAACTCTGCGACGACATCCTCATCATGAACAAGGGCGAGCAGGTCGCGCGCGGCGACCTCAACACTTTGAAATTGTTGTCGCAGGGCGTGTACGAAGTGGCCATGACCTTCAGCGCTTTGCCGGAACACATCGAGCAGGAGTTGGCCCGGCTTCAGCCCCTGCGCGTTCACATCAACCAGAACTCCATCGAGGTCGCCTTCAAAGCCGAAGAGGGCCGCGTCCTCGAAGTAGTCACCGCATTGGCCCGCGACCGCCGCGTCCTTCGCGTCGAAGTCAGCGGGGCAAGTCTGGAAGACATTTTCGTCGAGCTCACACAGGAGAAATAATCGCTATGCATGCCCTTGCCGCCATCTTCTATCGCGAAGCCAAGATTCGCATGACCAATCTGGCCTTCATCTTCTGGGACCTCTTTTATCCGCTGGGTTACATGCTGGTCTTCGGCGTGGGCATCAACTCGGCGCTGGGCTCGCCCTTTGCCGCCGCCGGCGTGGATTACAACGCTTTTTTCCTCGCCGGCGTGCTGGCCATGGCCAGCTTCGGCATAGCCTCCAATACGGCGTGGTCGTTCTTCCTGGACCGCGACAACGGCATCTTCTACGAGATGCTCACCTATCCGCTGAGCCGCGCACAGTATCTGCTCGGCAAAGTGCTGTTTAATGTGCTCATATCGGTGATCCAGGCCACGATTACAATCGGCCTCGGCCGCTTGCTGCTGGGGATTCGGGTCCGCTGGGATTTGTTGCCGCTGCTCTTCGTGGGACTGGTTGTGGGCACCGCGGGCTGGTTTTTCTTTTACGCGATTTTTGCGTTGAAGACGCGCCGCAACGACATTTTCAATACCGTGACGTCCATCTTCTACTTTGTGTTTCTCTTTGCCAGCTCGATGTTTTATCCGCTCGAGCCGCTTCCGGCATGGTTCCGCAAAGCCGCGCTCGCCAACCCCATCACCTGGGAGATCGACTGGCTGCGTCGCACTTCCATCGGTCTCGGCAGCGCGCGCACGGTCGCCTTCGAAGGCGTCACCTTCGTGCTCTTCGCCCTTGTTTCATTCGCCCTTGCCGTCCGCAGCCTTCAGCAGCAGGAGTAGAAACTTGTGGCCCGTCCCGTCTCCGGGATGGGCCACGGTTCCTACCCAGTGAGCGCAAGGCGCGGTCTACGATCGCGCCGCCATTTGCAGCGGCTCGTCGAAGCTGCCGCCGTAAATCTTCGGCACTTTCGAGCCCATCGGGCGCAGATAGGTTGCCAGCTGCCCGCGATGATGGATGCCGTGGTTGTTCCGGATCATGAGGTACTGCACCCCCGGCAAGTTGAACACGCCATGAAAGTTGATCGGCTCCGTCAGCTTTTCCGCGGGCAGCGCCCTTACCCGCGCGAGAGACTCCGGAAGATTCTTGTCGTACCACCCAACGATATCGGCGATGCTCTTGACCTCCGGCGGCCGTTCCACTCTCGTTGCAAATTCCCCGTTGGCGACGCCATTGAGGAAATAGATGTCGGCTTGCGCCACGTGCCACGCGAGTTCGAATGCGGTGCGGGCATTCGGGTCCGGCTTGTAATTGTGCTTATCTTCTGGGACGGCCGCGATCACCTTCCGCGTGATATGGGCTTCGTTCTCAAAGGTTGCAAGAAGAAAATTCTTCAGAACTGCTGCCTGCTCCGGATTCATAGGACCTCCTGCTGAATCTGTCTTAACGCCTGCGGGGGGCACAGCACAATTATCCGTTTGTGAAGCTCACGAACTCCGTGAGTTTATCACGCGCCGCTCCGGAGTCAATCGTCCCTTCAGCCAGCGCAACGCCTTCGCGAAAACTCGCGGCGGTGCCCGCGGCAACCAGCGCCGCAGCGGCATTCACGAGCACGGCATTCCGTATGGCGCCGGCCTCTCCGTCCAGGACGCGGCGGAGCAGCACGGCGTTCTCCGCGGAGTTGCCGCCGCGCAACGCCGCCACCGGCGCGCGCCCCACGCCGAAGTCCTCCGGCGCAACGCTCACCATCCGCACCGTGCCGTCGCGCACCATAGCCATTTTGGTTTCGCCGCTCAGAGAGATTTCATCCAGGCCGCCGTCGCCATGCACCACGAACGCATGCCGCGTGCCCAACTCGGCCAGCGCCCGCGCCGCCAACTCCACGGCGTCGCTCGAAAACACGCCCATCAGTTGCGCGGAGGCCCCTGCGGGATTTGTCAGCGGTCCCAGCAAATTGAAAATCGTCCGGCCGCCCAGTTGTCGCCGCGCCGCCATAGCGTGCCGTGTGGCCGTGTGCACGGCGGGAGCGAACAGGAACCCGAACCCCACCTCGACGATGGCCGCCCTCGTGCGCGCCAGCGGAATGTCAATCTGCGCGCCCAGCGATTCCAGCACGTCCGCCGACCCGCACCGCGAGCTCACCGAGCGGTTGCCCATCTTGGCGACATGCGTGCCGGCCCCGGCGACAACAAACGCCGCCGCCGTGGAAATGTTGAACGTATCCGAGTCGTCGCCGCCGGTTCCGCAGGTATCCACCAGGATTTCCGGCGCGGGTACC
>DASWCG010000065.1:0-19442 GCA_036390175.1 Candidatus Acidiferrales bacterium
GTTTACGCGCAGACCCGGGAGATTGATATTCCCTTTCAGGAATTCGTTTTGCATAACGGTCTGACGCTCATCGTCCATGAGGACCACAAGGCGCCCATCGTGGCCGTGAACATCTGGTATCACGTGGGATCGAAGAACGAAAAGCCGGGCAAGACGGGCTTCGCGCACCTGTTCGAGCACATCATGTTCGGAGGCAGCGAAAACGCCAAGGGCCGGTACATCGAAGCCATGGAGCGAATCGGCGCGACCGATTTGAACGGCACTACTGAGAACGACCGGACGAACTACTTTGAGAACGTTCCCACCTCGGCGCTGGATTTCACGCTGTGGATGGAGTCGGACCGCATGGGACACCTGTTGGGCGCCCTGGACCAGAAGACGCTGGACCTCCAGCGCGGGGTGGTGCAGAACGAGAAGCGCCAGGGAGAGAACCAGCCATACGCCGTTTCGGAAGAACTCATCACCAAGAACACGTATCCGGCGGGGCATCCGTACTCCTGGACGGTCATCGGCGAAATGAAGGATTTGGATGCCGCGTCCCTGGACGACGTCAAGGAATGGTTCAAGACGTACTACGGGCCGTCCAACACGGTGATCGCTATTGCCGGAGACATTGACGCCAAGACGGCGAAAGAAAAAGTGGAAAAGTATTTCGGAGACATTCCGGCAGGGCCGCCGGTGGCGCACCAGAACGTGTGGATCGCGAAAATGACCGGGACGCACCGGGAGACCGTGGAAGACCGCGTCCCGCAGGCGCGGGTGTACAAGGTGTGGAACATTCCGGAGTACGGCAGCGCCGACGCCGATTATCTGGACCTGGTGAGCGACGTCCTGAGCCAGGGCAAGACCTCGCGGTTCTACAAGCGGCTGGTGTACGACGACCAAATCGCCACCAACGCAAATGCCTTCGTGGATTTGAACGAAATTGGAGGGCAGTTCGACATTCAAGCGACGGCGCGGCCCGGACAGGACCTCGCCCAGGTGGAAAAAGAGCTGGATGAGGAATTGGCGCGCTTCTTGAAAGACGGCCCCACCGCGGAGGAGTTGCAGCGCGTGAAGACGCAGTACATAGCCAACTTCGTCCGCGGCATCGAGCGCATCGGCGGGTTCGGAGGAAAATCAGACCGTCTGGCGCGGAGCCAGGTGTTCCGCGGAAGGCCCGACGCGTACAAGGATTCAGTGAAGCGTGTACAGGAGGCTACGGCGGGGGACCTGAAAGCCGCGGCGAATCGCTGGCTGTCGGATGGCGCTTACATCCTCGAAGTGGTTCCCTTCCCGGAGTACAAGACGGCGTCGGCCGGCGCGGACCGCGCGAAAGCGCCGGAGCCGGGCACGCCGCCCGAGTTGAAGCTGCCCAAGCTGCAGCGCATCACGCTGTCGAACGGGCTGAAGGTGATCCTGGCCGAGCGGCATGAAGTTCCGCTGGTGGATTTTTGGATGGCGCTGGACGGGGGCTTTGCCGCCGACCAGTTCGCGGCGCCCGGAACGGCGAGCATGACCACGTCGCTTCTGGATGGAGGCACCAGCACGCGGACGGCGCTGCAAATCAGCGATCAGTTGGCCATGCTGGGGGCAAGACTCAATGCAAACTCGAACCTGGATCTATCTTTTGTGCGCCTTTCGGCGCTCAAGGCGAAACTGGACGACTCGCTCGAACTCTATGCCGACGTGATTTTGAATCCGTCGTTCCCCGAATCGGATTTCGCGCGGCTGCAGAAGCAGCGGCTTGCGGCCATCGAGCGGGAGAAAAACACGCCGGTGCAGATGGCGCTGCGGGTTTTTCCGGCCCTGCTGTACGGGAAGGGGCACGCCTACGGGAATCCGCTCACCGGATCCGGGACCTCCGAAAGCGTCGCCAAAATGACGCGGAACGACCTCGTCAAATTTCACAACGTGTGGTTCCGGCCGAATGGCGCGACGCTGATTGTCGCCGGGGACACTTCGCTCAACGAATTGAAGCCCAAACTCGAAAAACTTTTTGCCAACTGGAAGGCGGGGCAAATCCCGAAGAAAAACATCAGCACCGTGCCGTTCCCGCCGAAGCCCGCGATTTATCTGATCGACAAGCCGGGAGCGCTGCAGTCCATTATCATCGCGGGGCTGGTCGCCCCGCCCACAGCCAACCCCAAAGAGATCGCCATCGAAGCCATGAACGACGGGCTGGGCGGAATGTTCGGGTCGCGGCTGAACATGAATCTGCGCGAAGACAAACACTGGGCCTACGGCGCGGTGAGCCTTTTGGTTGGCGCGCGCGGCCAGCGGCCGTACATCGCGTATGCGCCGGTGCAAACCGACAAGACCAAAGAGTCCATGGTGGAAATGACCAAGGAGTTTCGCGGAATCCGGGGAGAACATCCCCTCTCGGCCGACGAGTTGGCCAGGATCCAGGCGAATGAAACGCTGAGTCTTCCGGGCTCGCGGGAAACACTGGATGCCGTGGGGCAATCCATCATTGACCTGGTGCAATTCGGTTTGCCGGACGATTACTACGAGACCTACGCCGGCAAGGTCCGCGCGCTGAAGACCGGCGACGTGGACGACGCCGCAAAGCTGATTGTCCATCCGGACAACATGGTCTGGGTGGTGGTGGGCGACCGCTCCAAGGTCGAAGCGGGCATCAAAGAGCTGGGGCTGGGCGAGATCCGGTTTCTCGATGCCGACGGGAAACCGCTGTAAAACATCCGCCGATCCTTTGCTATAACTTGTTATAATTTGTTCTGGATTTGCCGCAATTACAAGCACACGAGAGAACCCTGAAGGGCTGCAGGGTCGCGCTTGCAGCCCTTTTTATTTGCGCGCCACAGAGAAGAGCATGACGCCGACGATCCGCAATATCGCCATCATCGCCCACGTGGACCACGGCAAGACCACGCTCGTGGATGCCATGCTTCGCCAGAGCGGCATCTTCCGCGAAAACGAGGCGTTGGTCGACCGGGTGATGGATTCGAACGACCTGGAACGCGAGCGCGGCATTACCATCCTGGCCAAAAACACAGCGCTCTTTTTCCGCGGCACGAAGATCAACATCGTGGACACGCCGGGCCACAGCGACTTCGGCGGCGAAGTGGAGCGCGCGCTGCGCATGGTGGATGGCGTGCTCCTGCTGGTGGACGCGAGCGAAGGGCCGCTGCCGCAGACGCGTTACGTCCTGCAAAAAGCGCTCGCGGCGAAGCTTTCCCCGGTTGTGGTGTTGAACAAAATCGACCGCAGCGACGCGCGCCCCGCCGAGGTTCTCGACGAAATCTACGACCTGTTCATCGACCTGGACGCCACCGAAGATCAGCTCGGCTTTCCGGTGCTGTACGCCAACGCCAGAGCCGGCGTGGCGCACCGCAAGATGGGCGACGCGTCGCGCGACCTTCTGCCGCTGTTCGAAACCATTCTCAGCGCCATTCCCGCGCCGCAGGGCGACCCCCACGGGGTGCTGCAGGTGCAGGTGACCAATCTCGACTACAGCGATTTCCTCGGGCGCATCGCCATCGGCCGCGTGTTCAACGGCACGCTGCATCGCGGCGCCGAAGTCGGCATCAGCAAGCTTTCGCGCGCGATGCAGCCCATGCGCATCACCAAGCTCTTTACTTTCCGCGGACTGGAGCGCGATGAAGCGGAAGCCGTGGAGTGCGGCGACATCGTGGCCATCGCCGGTGTGGAAGGGATTCAAATCGGCGAGAGCATCACCAGCCTGGAGAACCCCGCGCCGCTCGAACTCCCCACCATCGACGAGCCCACGCTGGCCATGGTCTTCACCGTCAATACCGGCCCGCTTGCCGGGCGCGAAGGCAGCTTTGTGACTTCGCGCGACCTTCGCAGCCGCCTCGAGAAGGAGCTGCTCACCAACGTTTCCATCCGCGTGGAGGATTCCGAGGCCACCGACTCTTTCCGCGTTCTGGGGCGCGGCGAATTGCAACTGGCCATCCTGATCGAGACGATGCGCCGCGAAGGCTACGAGCTGATGGTCGGCAAGCCGGAGATCGTCGTGCGCACGGAGAATAGCCGGAAGCTCGAGCCCGTCGAATTGCTCGTGGTGGATTGCCCGGAAACGTACATCGGCATCATCATAGAAAGCCTGGGAGGCCGCCGCGGCGAGATGACCAAGATGATCAACCACGGCTCGGGGCGGGTGCGCATGGAGTTTCGCATCCCGTCGCGCGGGCTGATCGGACTGCGCAGCCAGTTGCTCACCGACACGCGAGGCACCGCGCTGATCCATTCGATTTTCGATGGGTGGATCGAATATGGCGGCGAGATGGCGCTGCGTCCCACGGGCGCGCTGGTGGCCGACCGCCCGGGGCAGTCCACCGCGTTTGCGCTCTGGAATCTGCAAGAGCGCGGGGAGTTGTTTCTGGGACCCGGCGTGGAAGTCTATGAAGGGATGATCGCCGGCGAAAACTCGCGCGAAGCGGATATGGAAGTCAACGTCACGAAAGAAAAGAAGCAGACCAACATGCGCGCGTCGACCGCCGACGAAGCCATACGCCTGATCCCGCACCGCGAGCTGAGCCTCGAACAGGCCATCGAGTTCCTCGCCGACGACGAGTACGTGGAGGTCACGCCCAAGTCCATTCGCCTGCGCAAGAAGGTTCTCGACGCCAAGAAGCGCCCGCGCCGCTGGCAGGAAATTCGCGCCAGCCAGGAGCAACCCGCCGGATAGCGCGGTTCCTGCTCACTCGTGATCACGGTTCTAGAGTTCCACCGCCGGGGGTAGCATGTTGCCTACCGGACTGAGCCAGGGAACCGTTTTGGGGGTATCCTTGCGGAGGTTGCCAGACAACAGCACAGTGCGGGTCGGCCTTCTAATCCTTATGCCGCGCGACGGGGAATAAGAGCCGCCGCTTTTGTGGTCTTAATCCCTAGGAAGCCACACTATACTTTACCCGGGAGGAAACGCATTGATACCGAATCCCTCATCGAACAGCCTGCCGTCTTCCAATGGCCATTCTTGCAGGATTGCAGCAACCGCCACGGCGGTTCCGTCCTTTACCATCACCCGGGAGGACGTGAAAACCTATCTCGGCCGCACCTTCAACATCAACGAGCGCCGCGTGGAAGCCATGATGAGCGTGGTGGACAACGCCCAGGTGCACAAGCGCCACTGCATCTTCCCCATTGATTACACCATCGAGCCGCGCCCGCTCTCCAAGACGAATGAGGAGTACCAGGAGCACGCCATCGCGCTCGCACGGCGCGCCGCCGAGGAGTGCCTGGCGAAGGCCGGCGTCACTCCCGCCGAAGTGGATTTGATCATCAGCGTCTCGTGTACCGGGTTCATGATTCCGTCGCTCGATGCGCACCTCCTGAACTTAATGGGCTTTCGCAACAACGTCCGGCGGCTGCCCATCACCGAGCTGGGCTGTGTGGCGGGCGCGATGGCGCTGTCGCGAGCATGGGATTTCCTGCGAGGATCTCCGGACGCAACGGTACTGGTTGTGGCCGTGGAGCTGCCTTCGCTGACGTTCCAGCGCAAAGATGTCTCGCAGGCCAACTTGATTTCCGCAATTATTTTTGGCGATGGCGCCGCGGCGGCGATCGTCACGAACCGGACCACGTCTGGACCGAAGATATTGGATGTCGAGTCTTTTACGCTTCCCGGATCGATGGATGCCCTGGGATTCGATTTGCGTGACTCGGGGTTCCACATCGTGCTCTCGAAGGAAGTTCCGCAACTGCTGCGTGAAAAAATCAAGGGGCTCGTGGAGGATTTCCTCGGCCGGCACAACTTGACGCCCCAGGAGATGAGCGCATACCTTCTCCATCCCGGCGGGCAAAAGCTGCTCACCTGCGTCGAAGAGGAGCTGGGCCTGCGCCGGTGCCACACGGAGTTTTCCTGGGACGTTCTCCGCGACTATGGCAACATTTCCAGCGCCACGATCTTGTTTATTCTCCAGGAGTGGCTGACGAAGAGGCGGATGAACCCCGGGGATTACGGCCTGATGGCCGGATTTGGGCCGGGCTTCAGCTCAGAGCTGCTGCTGTTGCAATGGACATAAGCATCATCGCGTTCTTGTGTTTGCTGGGGACCGTGGCGGCGCTGCGCTTGGCGGAGATAGGAATTTCGCGCCGCAATCAGGCGCGACTCGCCGCGCAAGGCGCGCGCAAAATTCCGGAGCCTCATTTCCGCTGGATGGTCCTTTTCCATGCCAGCGTGCTCGCAGGCGCGGCCCTGGAAGTTATTTTCTTGCACCGGCCATTTCTTCCGGCGCTGGCCGTCCCGATGGGGATTTTGTTTCTCCTGGCAAGTCTCGCCCGCTGGTGGGTGATTCACACGATGAAGGGCCACTGGAACGTGCAAGTGATGCAGTCGGCGCAACTCGGGTTTGTAACCAGCGGCCCATTTCGCTTCATTCGCCATCCCAACTATGCTGCTGTATTCATCGAACTGGTTGCGCTGCCCTTGATTCATACGGCGTGGCTGACTGCGACCCTGGGGGCTGCCGGGCACGTGTGGATTCTCTCGCGGCGGTTGGCGGTCGAAGAGCCGGTGCTGCTGGCCAATCCTGCGTACCGGGCCACGATGGCGCACAAACCGCGTTTTTTGCCCGGCTTGTTTTAATGCAACGGTCCGACCGGGTGGGCCACCTGGCGTTTGGGAGCGCGCATCCGACTTTAAGAGAATGCCCGATGTTCTGATTGCCGGTGGAGGTATCGCCGGTTCGGCGCTGGCGATTCAACTGGGCCGCAGTGGTGTGTGCGTCGAGTTGTTCGAACGTGGCCGCTTTCCAAAAGAAAAGCCCTGCGGCGAAGGGCTCATGCCCGCAGGAGTGGCCGCGCTGGGCCGCCTGGGTCTGGCATCGCGGATCACCGGGGCTCCCTTTCACGGCGTTCGTTACCATCTCGGAGACGAGGCTGCGGAGGGGCGCTTTCCGAAAATTGCCGGGCTGCCTCTGGCCGGGCGCGGCCATCGGCGGCGGGACCTGGACCGCGCCCTTTTTGATGAGGCGGCGCAGACTCCCAACGTCACGGCGTACACCGGCGCGCGCGTGGAGTGCCCTTTAGTCGAAGATGGCCGCGTCACCGGAATAGTCGTCGAGGGCGAAGCGCGCCGCGCCGCACTGGTGGTTGGCGCAGATGGCTCACAATCCCGGCTGCGGCACGCGCTCGGTCTGAATGCGACGTCGCCGCGCAAGCGGCTGGGGGCGCGGGCGCACTTCCGCTTGGCGCCGGGAGTGCCGCAGCAGGAATGGGTGGATGTCTTTCTGGGGGATGGATACGAGATGTACGTCACGCCGCTGCCCGGTCAAGAATTACTCGTCGCTGCGTTGGCGGAAGCAGACGCGGCGGACGGGCGCATCGAGGACGCCTATCGCCGCTGGTGCTTGGCGCAACCGAAACTGGCCGCGCGGCTCGAAGGCGCTGAGCAAGGGAGCGATCTGCTTACGTATGCTCCACTCTCGTGCGGAGCGCGCCGTGGCTGGTTCCCCGGGCTGGTTCTGCTGGGCGATTCCGCCGGCTCAACAGATCCCATCACGGGCGGGGGCATGAGTCAGGCGCTGCTTGCCGCCGAACTTCTCGCGTCATACGTGGCGGATGCGGGCGCGGGGAATTCCGCGTGGCTTGCGGCGTTTGACCGCGAACGCAATGCCATGCTGCGCGACTACCGCCGGCTGACGAGCATAATGCTCTGGCTGGCGCTCCATCCGCGCCTGGCGCGCCGCGCGCTCACGGTGCTGAAGCTTTCGCCCGCACTCTTCTCCCATCTGCTGGGCGTTTCTGGCGGCGTGCGCCGGCTCTGGGGCGGGGAACAGCGCTGCCGCTGGCATACCCCGCCGCTCCGCTCAAGCCCTTGCGCAGAACCTCTGGAACAAAAGGGGGATTGAACCTTGAGCTGGCGGCGCACCGCTGCGCTTTTCACGCTGCTGCTTGCGTGGTCTTCCTCGGCCGCGCAGGAACGCGCGGCTTACTCGGTTGACTCCGCGAGGAGCAAGCTGGAGATCGCCGTGTACAAGGAAGGTTTTTTCCGTGCCTTTGGACACAATCATCTGATCGCCGCAAAAAGCGTCTCGGGGCAAGTTCTATTCGACGCAAGAAAAGTTGAAAACTCCTCGGTGCGTCTGAAAGTTCTGGCTGCGTCCCTGAGCGTCGTGGATCCCGGCGAATCCGAAAAAGACCGCAAAGACGTCCAAGCCACAATGGCAGGCGAAAAAGTATTGGACGTCGCGAAATATCCGGAGATCACCTTTACATCCACCGGCGTTCTGGCGGCCAAGCCGGTAGCCGAAGGCTGGGAGCTCACGCTTTCCGGCAGACTGAATCTTCATGGGGTCGAAAAGGCTGTGAGTTTCCCGTTGCGTCTGCGCAAGGAAGGTGAGGGGTTGCGCGCGCAAGGGGAAGTCTCTCTGCTCCAGACCGACCACGGCATCACGCCCGTGAGAATCGGCGGCGGAGCAGTAAAGGTAAAAGATCGAGTGAAGATCAGCTTCGATATCCTGGCGAGTAAGCTGGCTTCCGGGGCTGTGGTCGCGCCGCGGCATCATGCCGCGGTGCCGGACGAGGCCCCCAAGCCGGCCCCGGTCGGCGCCACGCCGGAGATTGAAACCGGCTTTCACCTTCTTTATGAATTGAGATTCCCGGAGGCCCGCGCGCAATTCGCGTCCTGGGAAAAATCGCATCCCGAAGACCCCCTGGGCAGCGTCTCCGAGGCAGCCGGTTATCTATTCGAAGAGTTCTACCAGCAAGGCGTGCTCACCTCCGATTTCTTCCTGAACGACAAGCGGCTGCTCGGCGGCATCGAAGGCAAGCCCGATGCGAAACGCAAGGCCGCGTTTAACCTGGCGGTCGGACGCGCGCGGGATATTGCGCGGCGCCGTTTGAAAGCCAATGCATCCGACGCCGATGCTCTCTTCGCGCTCACGCTCGCCACGGGCATGCAAGCCGATTACGCGGGCATCCTCGAAAGGCGCCACGCCGAAGGTGTGCGCTTGATCCATGAGTCGGAATCCCTGGCGAAGCAATTGATCGTGCTGCGTCCGGACGCCGCCGATGCCTATCTCGCGCTCGGTGCTGCCAATTACATCATCGGCTCCCTCCCCGCGCATCAACGCTTCTTCCTGTGGTTCGGCGGCATCCATGGGGACAGAATTGCCGGGATGCAGCAGCTTCGCATTGCGGCGAAGAAGGGACACTATCTGCGCCCGTATGCGAAAATCCTGCTGGCGCTGGCCGCGCTCCGCGAAAAACAGGAAAATGTCGCCCGAGCGCAGCTCACCGACCTGACCAGAGAATTCCCGCAGAACCCGCTGTTCGCCCGCGAGCTAGCCAGACTCAACCACCAGCCGATGCCCAGCTATGTCACGCGTTAGCTTTTCTCACCTTCCCGCAAACTAAAGTGCAGGCTTCCTCCGAGGGTAAGAAACCTTGCCTTTCTCACTGCAGTGTCTCCAGAAGTTGGGATGTACCTATGAAAAACCATTTGCAGAGGGAGTAGGTGGGTATTGGTAAATTCTGACCGTTTAAACATAAAGTCCCTGGTTTGTGCAGGTTATGGACGCTCTCAAATGACTTGCGAGTTGGAGTTTTATTTGCTATTAATCCAGCGTTCTTTGGTCGACATTCCATAGTGACATTGTCTAGGTTGGCGAGCCGCATGGCTTGCTCGAGATAATCAGTGGAGGTAGAAGACGTGAAAAGTTCTGGGAATCTCCTATTGGCCGTGCTTTTTGTGACGCTTCTCTTGGTCCTTACCGGTCAACCCTTGCAAGCGCAATCGGAAGGAACGATCCAAGGTACCGTCCTCGACGCGCAAGGGGCTACGGTGGCCGGCGCCAAAGTGACTGTGCGCAATTTAGCGACCGCACTCGAAAGGTCAGACGTGACCGACACGTCGGGAATCTTCTCCTTTCCGGCGCTGCCCGCCGGAAATTACCGGATCGAGATTCGCAAGGACGGCTTCCAGACGCTGGCGATTGGTTCGTTCACGCTGGACGTGGCCACCGTCGCGGCAAAGAACTACACGCTGCAGGTCGGCCAAGTAGCCGAAACCATGGAGGTCACCACCGAGGCGCCCGTCGTCGAAGCGGCGACCATGACGGTCGGCCAGGTGATTAACCAGAATACCGTTCAGGATATCCCGCTGAACGGCCGCCACTTTGTAGACTTAGCTTTGCTGATTCCGGGCACGGTCACGCCGCCGCAGAACGGATTCCTCACCGCTCCTCTGCGCGGGCAAGGGTCGTTTGCCTACAACACCGCCGGGAACCGCGAAGATGCCATTAATTTCATGATCAACGGCATCAATCTGAATGACATGGTGCAGAACCAGGTCACCTTCCAACCGACCATCAACACGGTTTCTGAATTCAGAATCGATAACTCCACTTATAGCGCGGAGTACGGCAGAAACTCAGGTTCCATCGTCAATATTGACACCCGCTCGGGCTCGAACGAGTTTCATGGCGAAGCTTATGAATACCTGCGCAACGAGTTCTTTGACGCCCGCAATGCCTTTAATTTTGCCACCACGTCAAGCGGGGCGCCACTCCGGATATTTCGCTTCAAGCGCAACCAGTTTGGCGGCGATTTCGGCGGGCCAATCAAAAAGAAGAGCACCTTCTTCTTCCTAAGTTATGAAGGCTTACGGCAGCGACAGGGACTCGCACTCACGAGCCGAGTGTTTCCGGATAGCAGCCCTGATCCTGCCACGATTACCAGAGCGACCATTCAGGCCGCTGGAAATGCCGTGCCGATTGCGCTTCTAGGCTTGGTTCCTCACGCGAACACGACCGTCGGCACCACCTCGCCCGTTCCCAATGCGTTCACGGGTTCGGCGGTCGCTCCAGTGGACATCGATCAGGGCACAGCCGACCTCAGCCACAACTTCGGTGATAATGACCACCTGCACGGCTATTACGTGTATCAGCACGATTTGCGCAAGGAATCGGGAGCCGGCACAACCATTCCGGGATTCGGCGACACCCGCGAAGGAAAACGCCAGGTGCTGACCCTCAATGAGACCCATATTTTCAGTCCAAACCTGGTCAACGAAGCGCGTTTGGGAGGCAACAGGATCCACATTACATTCATACCCAATAACGCGACCGATCCCGCCTCGCTTGGACTCAGCACCACTCTGGGCCCGAATGAGGCCTTCATGCCCACTATCAGTGTTGGCGACCTCGCTCTTCTCTTCGGTGACGAGCGCGGATTTTCTCAAGGACGCGGGGACATGACATTTGTTGGCGCGGATACCTTGAGCTACATTCGCGGCAGACATGCCTTCAAGTTTGGCGGTGAGTTCCGCGATTTCCGCAACAACAATTTCAATGGCGATCCGGGGCAGCTTATTTTTAACAACAGTGCGCATTTCCAGGCTGCGACCGTGGACTCGGCTGCAAGAACAGTCGGCAACGTTGCCAACCGGCTTAATGAAGGCGCGTTGGACTTCTTTGCGCAGGATAGTTGGAAGCTCAAGTCCTATTTCACTTTGGAACTTGGGCTGCGCTACTCCTGGAACATGACGCCGTCGGAAGCAAAGAACCGGTTCGCAACGTTTGATCCCGCAACCGTGTCTCTGCTTCTGGTGAGCGAGCCTTATGCCCAGAACAACAAGAATTTCCAGCCACGCGTCGGCTTTGCCTGGGACATGTTCCATTCCGGGAAAACCGTTTTACGAGCTGGGTACGGATTCCTGGTTGACGAGCCTGTCTCCGGATTCATATTGAGCTTGAATTCCAACCCACCGTTTGCGCTGCCGATAAGCGTTGCGGGCACATCTCCAAGCACACCCATACCGCTCGGGAGTCTACCCACGTCGTTCAATGGAACGCCGTCCAGCATTGCACCCAGCCTCATCGATCCGAATTTCAAAAACGCGGATGTCCAGGACTGGAACCTCAATATCCAGCAACAAGCCACACCGACTATCGGGATCATGGTTGGATATTTTGGAAGCAAGGGGACGCACCTTGAAATTGAACGCAATATCAACCAATTCGCTACCCTTGGCTCGGCCAGCACCAGACCGTTCACAGCCCTTTCCGCAAGCAGCCCGATTCTGCCTGGAGTCAGTCTGGCCAACAGCCTCACAAAGAGGAGCAGCGATTCCAACTCCAACTACAACGCCCTGTGGATCTCGGCCAACAAGCGGTTCTCTCACAGCATCCAGTTCAACGCTTCCTACACCTGGTCGCACTCCATTGACGACGTCTCACGCAACAACAATGGAATCGTCGTGCAGGACAGCACGAACATTTTTGGAAGCCGCGGCAACTCCGATTTCGATGCCCGCCACAGATTCGTAATGAACGCGATTTACGACCTGCCCTTCAAAGGCAATCGCCTGGTGAGCGGGTGGGAGATCGCGCCGATCATAAGCGCACAGAGCGGCAATCCCTTCAACGTGGTAGTTCCAAGCGCAGCCATCAACGGCGTGGGTAACACGGTTAACCCGATTGTTGTCGGTCCCATCGCTGTGACTGGGAATCCTTTCGGCCAATGGATTGCGCCCGTGTGCACTACCCCAACCACCTGCACCTTCACGGGTACGTTCTCTATTCCAACCACAACCCTCGGAAACCTGCGGCGCAATAGCATTGTGGGGCCGGGTTTTACGGATGTTGACCTCGGTATAATCAAGAACACGAAACTAACCGAGAGGATAAACGTCCAGTTCCGTGCGGATGCGTTCGATCTCTTCAATCATCCGAACTACGGCCAGCCCAGCCGTGTGCTGTCTAGCCTGACATCGACCAGTTTTAGCACGATCACCGGCACTCGGTTCCCAACCGGCGATGGAGGGTCCTCACGGCAGTTGCAGCTTGCTCTAAAGCTCATCTTCTAGATCAGTTTTCGGACCTTGAAGCGGCGTTCCGACACTTTCGGGACGCCGTTTTCTTTGCCTTGCATTTCCAAGCAGACCCGATTGGGCCCGCATCCGACTACTCCACCCTTTTTGCGCAACACGACTCCGCGCACCATTTGCAATACAATCTCAATCCAGTCCTGCGTTGAGGAGTTCATTGCGGGAGAGGCGGTGGCTTATGTTTCAAAAGGACCTGCTCAAAGGACGGGCGGTTTTCATCACAGGCGGCGGGACAGGATTGGGCCGCTCGATGTCGCTGCGGCTGGCCGAGTTGGGTGCGAAGATGTTCCTCGCCGGGCGCCGCGAGGAGCCTCTGCGCGAAACCTCGCAAGCCATCCGCAGAGCAGGTGGCGAATGCGGCTTCGCTTCGTGTGATGTCCGCGACCCCGCCGCTGTCGAAACTGCCATCACCGCCGCCGAGAAGCAGTTCGGCCGCATAGACACGCTCATCAACAACGCCGCCGGAAACTTTATCGCGCGCACGGAGAAGCTTTCTCCGAACGCCTTCCACGCCGTGGTCGGCATCGTCCTCTACGGGACGTTTCATTGCACCACCGCGTTCGGACGCCGCTGGATCGCCTCCGGCCAGCCGGGCACCGTCCTGAACATCGCCACCACCTATGCCGCAGTGGATTGCTGCGGCTCGGGGTTCGTGGTTCCCTCGGCCTGCGCCAAAGCAGGCGTTCTGGCGATGACGCGCTCGCTGGCGGTCGAGTGGGCGCGCTTCCGCATCCGTCTCAACGCCATCGCCCCCGGCCCGTTTCCGACCGAAGGCGCTTTCTCCCGGCTGATGCCCTCGAAGGGATATGAGGAGCGCGCAAAGAACTCTCATCCGATGAAGCGCTTTGGAAAGCATGAGGAGCTCGCCAACCTCGCCGCCTATCTGATCAGCGAGCAATCGGGCTACATCAACGGTGAATGCGTGGTGATTGACGGCGGCCAATGGCTGCGCGGCGCAGGAGAATTCAACAACCTGCTCGAATTGCCGGATGCGGTGTGGGAAAAATTAGAGCAGGCGCGCAAACGGAATTCGTGATTCTTTTCGCTTGGAGTTGCGCTCCGGCAGAGATTGTGTTCGGATTATTTTTGCAGCGCTTTGATCCGAGCGATAAGCCGCGCATCCTGAGGGAACAGGCCGGCGTCCGGCAAGCGTCCCAGCAACTCTGCCCACTTCGGCTCGCGAGCAAACACTTTTTGGAATAACGGGAGCGAGTCCTCGACGCGGCCGCTGGTGACCAGGGTCACGGCGTGCCAGAAGACCACTTCCATTTGTTCGGGCAGCAGCTTCTCCGCTTCGCCGTATTCGCGCACGGCGCAGTTCCAATCTTTCACCGTCGAGCAGGCGTCGCCGTTTTCCATGTGGTCGTAGGCCCGGTGGTAGCGCACCAGCCGCTTCAGCTCGTTGATGGGATCGTCCGAATCGTCCACGCGCAGGTCCACCACTTTGTCAGCCCAGGGCCGCCCGGTGGACTTCCCGCGCACCACCAGGATGGCCGCCGACTGTTTCCCGCGAATGTCGCCGCCTTCGCTCTGCGCCGCTTCGAGCGCGGCGATCAGCCGGTCGGTCAAATCGCCGGTTGCGTTTTCAAACGCTTTCGCCATCGCCGGCCAGACGGTCGCCTTATCCATTAAATTCGCTTCCGTCGAATAATCTTTGCCGATGTGGTGTCCCGCGGCCTGGATGCATTTCACCCCGGTGTACGCGGCGACGCGGCCCTGCGCGTCAATCATGGCCACCTGCCGGGCGTCGCGTGAGTCATCGGCGGCAAGTAATCCGCGCAACGCTTCGGGAGCAGACTTTCCCGCGCGCATCAGATCCAGTCCCAGCTTTCCGTAGCCGGGATCGATGAAAGACTGCGTGGCCACCACGCCGACGCCCGCCTCGGCCCAGGTGACCTCGGCGCCCACGGCGAACCAGTGCGATTGCACGGCTACGCCCGTTTCGCCGGTGGCCGGATCGCGCGCCACAATCGAAAACGTGTGCGCCGGGCGCAGCGGCCGCTGCAGCGTCCGCGCCGGCGCCGGCTCGTTTTGCGCCACAGCGCTTACCGCCAAAAGTACAACGCCGAAGAAAATCAGAGCCATGCGCTTCATGGTTCCTCCTGACGAATTGGCTTTCTTTTCACGCAACGTTGCCTTGCACGACAGGACGAATTCAGGATTGTAACGCGCCGGCCCTCGATTCGCGGGCCGTGATTTTGTAATCGGCGATCACACGTCGAGGTACACCTGGGCGCGCCATCCCTCCGCGGTTTTTTCAACGCGGAGCTGGTGCAGGGTCACTGCCTTGATGTACGTCCCCGCACGGTGCCGCGTCTTGTCAAATTTTTCGCCGTAAACAAACCCCGTGGCGCGGTCGCTGCTGAGCGCGGTCACATCGGCCCGGCAAAAGACCACTTGCTCCCCATCGGCGGCGCCCAGTATCTCCGCCAGCCATGCAAACAGCAGCGATTCCAAGTCCGCCGCGGTGACTTCGATGGCGCGCGACAATCTCTGCTGGACGGCTTCCAGCTCGCACGCCAGCGACATCATCGCCAGCGCCGCGTTCGCAAACAACTCCTCGAGCGTGGCCCCATACGCCAGAAAGCCTACGTCCGCAGGATGCTCGAGGATTTCAAATGGCTGGCGCATTCGCGTGATTCTAGCAGCAAGCGCGATGCGCCGAGCGGCAAGATGACTATTGTGCTAGCCCGACGCGGCGGAGCAGATCGGCAAAGCGGGGATCGCTGCGCAGCGGGTCGAAGGCCGGTTCGACCTTGAGGGTGGTCAGAATGCTGAAGTGCTCGGAGTATGCCTTTTCCAGGTCGGCCAGGGCCTCCTCCTTGTCGCCGACGCCAAGATGTGCCCAAAGCATATTTACGGGATCGAGCTGCTGACGCCGGTCCAACTGCTCCAGTTTTTCCAGCTCTCGTCGAGCCCGTTCCTGCCGGCCAGCGCGCCCATAAATGTACGTCCGGATCGACCAATACCAGGGCCCTTCACCGAAAACACGACGCCATTTCTCCGTGTTTGCCAGCGCTTCCGCAAACATTCCCTTTTCTACAAACGACAAGGTCACGATGCCGGCTCGCTCAAAATACGGATCCTTGCGAAGCACGGCGCGAAACTGTTCGATGGCGCGGTCATATTGCCGCGCGTTGTACAGAATCGCGCCGTTGTCGGTGGCAATGATGAGCGAAAGTGGATCCAGTTGGCGCGCCCGCTCACTCTCGCGCAACGCCTCGTCGAAGCGCCCCAGCCACATCAGATGCTCGGCATACCAATGGTGGGCGGTGGCGTAGTTGGGGTTCAATTCGACGGCCCGCCGGTATTCCTTTTCTGCAGTTTGCCAGTCCCAATCCTGATTCTGAACAATCAAGGCCAGCGCCGTGTGCGCTTCCGCCAAGCTATCGTCAAGCTCCACGGCGCGTAAGGCGGCCGCGCGTGCTCGGGGCATGTAGAGGTTCGCAGAAGCAGAAGTATAGGCGGTCAGCAGCGTATAGGAATTCGCCAGACCGGCAAAGGCAGGGGCGTAACTGGGGTCCACTGTTGTGGCTTGCTGAAAATACTCGATGGCCTGGTGAAATCCAGGCACGGTCCTCTTGCTCCAGAAGTACAGACCTTTGAGGTACAACTCATGGGCATCGACGGATTTGGGGGATAACGCAGATTCGTTAGGCCTGATCGGGTCGTGGCCCTCAAGGGGGGCGTGAATTTCGCCAGCGATCTGACTCTGTGGCTGCGGGCGACTTCGCAAGCGAGACCACGCGAAGTAGGCACTCGGCGCCGCGATCAGCACAATTAAAAGGATGACCGCGTAGCGCTCAATGGAAATCCCGGGAAAGATCCGCCATCTGCGCTTGCCAGCCACCTCCACAGTGCCCGCCGGTACAGCGGGGCGATCCGTGACAACAGAAACATCTACAGGCGGCACCGCTGCCGAGACTTGTTCCACGGGAGCGATGAAGCGATAGCCTACGCGCGGAATCGTTTCGACGTACCGTGAATTTTCCGGCGAGTCGCCTAGCGTCGCACGAAGCTTCTTTATCGCGCTATTTAGGCTGTGCTCGAAGTCTACAAACGTGTCCGCCGACCACAGCCGCTTCTGCAAATCCTCCCGGGTAACGATTTCGCCCGGCTTCTCCAGCAGTAGTGTCAGGATCTCAAACGGCTGGCCGCGCAGCTTGATCCGGATGCCGTGCTTGCGCAATTCGCGAGCAGAAAGATTCAGCTCGTAGACGCCGAAACGAAGGCGGCCTGTCCCGACTATCATTCAAGTGACCAAAGAAAAACTGGGTGCAACTATCATATCACCAACCCTGGCATAAGTCTTGGGCAATTGGGAACTGCTCACCAACAGCCTTAACTGTCTTGTTTGCATCTATATAGCGGCTCACCATCTTTTCAGACGACGTGCATTGCATTCTTTTGCCAGTTCTCATAGGTTCTGGCACCACCAAGCGGTCCCACTGTCCCTATGAGTGACCGGTGAGGTTGATTCCAATTTGGAACTCGGGAGGGGTGTGAAAAAATGCCCAGCAAGCATTTTCGTAATCGCAATCAATTTCGGAAAGGGCGTGCGCCGGTCTTCACCAGCATGTTGGCCTGTGCCACGCTGATTTTTGCGTGCGCGATATTCGCCACCAGCGGCCACGGGCAATTCCAAAGTTCGATCCCCAATCTCCAGCCATTTCCCGATCCTAGCGGCGATCTCAGCACGTTCACCGCGAATGGCGTCATTGATACTAACAATCCGTTCTTCCAGGACCTGGGCACCAATGGCCGTAGTTGCGTCACCTGCCACCAGGCGAGCGACGCTTGGACGGTCACGCCGCCGCATATTCAGGCGCGTTTCGACGCCACCGACGGCACAGACCCCATCTTCCGCACCAACGACGGCTCGAACTGTAACGATCTCGATGTCTCGACCGTCCAGGCGAGACGAAGCGCCTATAGCCTGTTGCTGAACAAGGGCCTGATCCGCATCGAGTTGAGCGTCCCTGACCCTGCCAAGGACGCCACGGAGTTCACCGTGGTGGACGTCGACAATCCCTACGGTTGCAACCGCCTTGACGCCGTTTCGGTCTACCGTCGCCCGCTACCCTCCACGAATCTCGGCTTCCTGAGCACGGTGATGTGGGACGGCCGCGAAACCTTTAAGAATCCCGACGGCCTCTTCGAGCCAATCAGTTTCGACCTTAAGCACCAATCCGTGGACGCAACCCTTGGGCACGCTCAAGCCGCAAATGCACCCACATCGGAGCAACAGCGGCAAATTGTAGACTTCGAGACGGCCCTCTTCACCGCGCAAATCAGCGACAACAATGCCGGTCTGCTAAGCAGCCAGGGCGCCAAGGGCGGCCCCTCCGCGCTTTCCCGGCAGCCCTTCTTCATCGGCATCAATGACCCGCTGGGCTTCAATCCAACGGGTGCGTCATTCTCTTCGACGATCTTTACGCTCTTCGAGAAATGGCGGAACATTCCTGATGCGCAATTCGACCAATACACCGCAGCCCGTCGGTCTATCGCGCGCGGGGAGCAACTCTTCAACACGCTTCCGATTGACATCAAGGATGTGAAAGGCCTGAATGACGTACGCGACAAAGACGGGGTCATTCATACGGAAGTGATCGGGACGTGCGGCACCTGTCACGATACGCCTAATGTCGGCGACCACTCCGTTTCGGCGCCGCTCGACATCGGCGTCAACGCTTTCGCGCGCCGCACGCCAGACCTGCCGCTCTTCACCCTGATGAATAACAAAACCGGCGAGGTCATTCAGACCCTGGACCCGGGCCGGGCGCTCATCAGTGGCAAATGGGCCGACATCGGAAAGACCAAGGGCCCCATTCTCCGGGGCTTGGCCGGCCGCGCGCCGTACTTTCACAACGGCTCCGCCGCCACGCTGCTGGACGCCGTCAACTTCTACGTCACCCGCTTTAACCTGAACCTCTCGGAGCAGGACAAGGCGGATCTCGTCGCCTTCTTGAATTCGCTCTGAGGAGATTCCTCGGAATTCATTCTCGACGGGCGCGCCCTATCCCGGGGCGCGCCTCGTCTTGACCTGAAAGAATCTCCCACGCAACCTGGTCACTAACCTTGACCGCGCCAAGACGCCTCTGTTAGCGTTAAACTTTCTTCGCAGGGTCTGCGCCCTCGACGGCGCTCCCACCGCCAGCGGTTGGCCAGCGGCACGAAGGAACACATGGATACGATTCAAGTTACTCTGCCGGACGGTTCTACCCAGCAAGTGCCTCGGGGCATCACTCCGGCGGAGATTGCCCGGAAGATTTCGCCGCGCCTGGCCGAGGAAGCCCTGGTGGCCGGAATCAGCTCGCCTTCGAATGGCGACGTCACGCTCGTGGACCTCAAGCGCCCGCTCGAGCAGGATGCCAAGCTTCAAATCCTCACGCAGAAAGATCCCGCGGCTTTGGAAGTCTTCCGCCACTCCGCCGCGCACCTGCTCGCCGCCGCCGTGCTCGAATTGTTTCCCAATGTCAAGCTCGGCATCGGCCCGCCGATTGACTATGGATTCTTCTACGAATTCCTGCGCGACGAGCCGTTTACCACCGAGGATCTCGCCAAGATCGAAGCCAAGATGCACGAGCTGGCGCAGCGCAATATTCCCAACGAGCGCAAGTTCCTTCCCAAGCCCGAAGCGCTCGAGCTC
>DASWCG010000066.1:0-5905 GCA_036390175.1 Candidatus Acidiferrales bacterium
GCACGCCCTTTCGTTACCCACCACAACGTGTTTGACATGGACTTGTACCTGCGCATCGCGCCCGAACTCTATCTGAAACGGCTGGTCGTCGGCGGGCTGGACCGCGTATATGAAATCAACCGCAACTTCCGCAATGAAGGACTAGATGCGATCCACACTCCCGAATTTACGATGCTGGAGTTCTACCAGGCCTACAGCAACTACCTCGAGCTCATGGATTTGACGGAGGAGTTGTTTCGCGGCATAGCGGAGAAGGTCTGCGGCGCGGCGAAGGTGCGCTACGGCAGTCACGAAATAGACTTCCGCTGTTTCGAGCGCCTTTCGATGCGCCAGGCGATTTGCAAATACTGGCCCGCCGATGCAGGCCCTCCACCTACAACCGCGGAACTGGCTTCTTCCGGAGGGCCGCCTGCGATCGCAGAACGCTACAACAAATGGGCGAAAAAGGCAGAGCATCCGCCATTGAATCCGGCCACCAAGTCAAGAATAAGCGATGGCGAGTGGACTGGTGAGCTTTTCGAGAAGGTCGCAGAACCGCATCTGATTCAGCCCACATTTATCTTTGATTTCCCCACGGAGATTTCGCCGCTCTCGAAATGCCGCGCGGATGACGCGTCGCTTACCGAGCGTTTCGAGCTGATTGTCGCCGGGATGGAACTGGCCAACGGGTTTTCGGAACTGAACGATCCGTTCGACCAGGAACGCCGCTTCCGCGCGCAGGTGGAAAAGGGCGGACAGGAAGCGCCGAAGGAAGTGGACACCGACTACATCCGCGCGCTCAGCCACGGGCTGCCGCCGACCGCCGGCGAGGGAATCGGCGTGGACCGACTGGTGATGCTGCTTACCGATTCCCATTCCATTCGCGAAGTCATTCTCTTTCCTCTCCTGCGCCCCGAAGCCTCGGCGAAAGAACGCTCGGAAGCCGCCGGCGAAAACAAATGACCGGTTTGCGTGGACATGCGCGTTGAATGGCTGGTGGCGCGGCGGTACCTGCGATCGCCCTACCGCCCGCCGGTGCTGCGTCTGGTGACCGTCCTGTCGGTCCTTGGCGTAGCGGCAGGCGTCGCGACGCTGGTGGTGGCGCTGGCGATGAACACGGGGTTCCGCCAGACCCTGCAGGAGCGCTTGCTCGGCGTCACGGCGCACATCACGCTGACGGCGCCCGGGTCCGGCGGGATTCGCAACGCGGACGAACTGGCCAAAAAACTCTCGCTCACGCCGGGCGTGCGCTCGGTCACACCCGCGATTTATCAGACCGTTCTTCTCTCCTATGCCGGCCAGGCGCGCGGCGTGGTCATCAAGGGGATTGACCCCGAGCAGGAATCGCGCGCCGACGAGGCCCTCCATCGGCTCTCCTCCGGCGCCCTCGATTTCTCTCCGGATAAGGACGGCATCGAAGCGATTCTTCTGGGGCGAATCCTGGCCGATGACTTGAAGATCGAGCCGGGCGATTACCTCACGCTGACCAGCCCGCAGGGCCGGCTGACTCCGTACGGCCTCATCCCGCGCACGCGCCGATTTCGCGTGGCCGGAATTTTCGATTCGGGTTTTTACGACTACGATGCGGACTGGTGCTTTGTAACCCTTTCGGCCGCGCAAGGACTCTCCGGCGCGCCCGAGCTTGTAAGCGTGCTCGAATTCCGCATTGCCCACGTGGACCAGGCCGGCGACGTGGCGAACCGGCTGGCGCGCGAGGCCGGCGATGGATTTGCCGCGACAACGTGGATGGAAGCGAACAAAGCGCTGTTCCGCGCCTTGCGTCTGGAAAAACTTGTTACCGCGATCTTTATCGGCCTCATTACCTTCATTGCCGGACTGAACATTCTCGTTGTGCTGGCGATGACCGTCACCGACAAAGCGCGCGACATCGCCGTGTTGATGTCGCTGGGCGCGCGCCGCGAGCAGATTCGCACAATCTTTTTGTGGCAGGGCGTAAGCATCGGCGCCCTCGGCACGCTTGCGGGGCTGTTTTTCGGGTACGCCACGGCATGGACGGCGGGAACCTATCGCCTAATCCCTCTGGACCCGCAGGTGTATGCGGTCCCCTTCGTTCCCTTCAGTCCCAATGCTCTGGACGCCGTATGGATTGCCGCCGCGGCCATGGCCATCAGCGTGGGCGCAACTCTGATCCCCGCCCGCTCCGCCGCGCGGATCTTGCCTGTGGAGATTCTGCGATATGAATGAGGTTGCGCGGCGGCTAGGCCGCAACCTGACGTTTTGCTGAATCTCGTTTTGGTCCGCCGGGGCAAAGAGGGCACATTTTTGGCCAGCCGCGTGCAGTGTTAATCTGTTGCGGAATGGGGTTGTCCTTTCTGCCCTTGGCGTAGTTGGGAATGCCGGGGGAAAGCGTCCCCATTCGCTTTAATTAAAACGAGTTACAAGGCGATATGGTTTGTTTCAAAATGCGACACCGGGCAAGCGGGTAGGGAGTCGGGAATAGTGTGGAAGTGTCGAGCCTGTCTGAGGAAGTTGTGGGTTTGATAGGGTCTGGGACGGGAACTACGCACCAGGACCTCCTACTTGTGCTGAGCATCTAACACATAGAGAGGCGATAAATTTCGAAGGTCCCTGCAGGGTAAGGCCGAAGAGATGAACGACGGCAAGGCAGCAACGATGCTGACCGACGCACAGGAAGGCCGAACGAGCGGCAGAACTTCCGGCCGCGTGGTTCTTGAAGCGCGCGGGCTGCGCAAAGTGTACGGCTCCGGCAGCGCACAACTGACGATCCTTGCGGATGTGAATCTGCAATTGGCGGAAGGGGAGATGGTGGCGATCGTGGCGCCGTCGGGAGCGGGAAAAAGCACGCTCCTGCACCTGCTCGCGGCGCTAGACACACCGACAAGCGGTACAGTATACTTCGATGCGAAGCCGATAGATGGACGCGCAGACGCGGCGCTGGCCGAGTTTCGGAATCGCGCAGTAGGGTTTGTCTGGCAACGGCACCATTTGCTGCCTGACTTTACAGCGGCCGAGAATGTAGCATTACCGCTGCTGTTGCGCGGAACCCCGCTGAGCCAAGCGCTGGAAACAGCGCGCGGATGGCTGAAGGAAGTCGGCCTCGCCGAGCGGGCCGGGAACCGCGCCGGGGAGCTTTCCGGCGGGGAGCAGCAGCGCGCAGCGATTGCCCGCGCGCTCGTGACCGGCCCGGCGGTGCTGCTCGCGGACGAGCCGACAGGGGACCTCGACGAGCAGAATGCGGTTGCCGTATTTGAGTTGATCGAGCGCTTGCATCGGGCGCACCGGCTGACTTCGCTGATTGCCACGCACAATGCGGCGCTGGCCGGGCGGTGCGATCGAGTGGTGGGCCTGGAGCAAGGCGTCCTGAAACTTCGGAGCGTGGGGCTTACGAAAGGCGGGACGGCCCTTGGGGGAGAAAAGAGCTAGCCGTGTTTGAACGCTACACTGAAAAAGCCCGGCGCGTGATTTTCTTCGCGCGATATGAAGCCAGCCAGTATGGCAGCCCGTACATCGAGACCGAACACCTCCTGCTCGGCCTGATGCGCGAAGACAAGGCGCTGGCGAACCGATTCCTCCGCCAGCACGGCTCCATCGAGTCCATCCGAAAGGAAATCGAATCGCGCATCACCATCCGCGAACGCATTTCCACGTCGGTGGAAGTGCCTCTCTCGGCCGAGTGCAAGCGCATTCTGAATCTGGCGACCGAAGAAGCGGAGCGCCTGGGCCACAAGCACGTCGGCACCGAACACCTGCTTCTGGGAATTCTGCGCGAAGAAAAGTGTTTCGGCGCGGAGATTCTCCAGGAGCGCGGCCTGCGCTTGACCGCGATGCGTGAGGAACTCGGACGTACCGCCGGAGAAAAAGTTCCCGTCAACCGCCCCAAGGAAACCTCCTTGCTTGCCGAATTCAGCCGCAACCTCACCCAGGCTGCGCTGGAAGGGCAGCTCGACCCGCTGGTGGGCCGCGAGCGGGAACTCGAGCGCGTCGTCCAGATTCTCTGCCGGCGCACGAAAAACAATCCGGTTCTCATCGGCGAGCCGGGCGTCGGCAAGACCGCCATCGTCGAGGGGCTGGCGCAGCGCATCGCCGACAGCGACGTTCCGCCGTTTCTTGCGGACAAACGCATTCTTTCTCTGGATCTTTCCCTGATCGTCGCCGGCACAAAATACCGCGGCCAATTTGAGGAGCGGCTGAAGACGATCATGAAAGAGCTGATGGAGGACCAGAACTCGATCGTCTTCATTGATGAGCTGCATACGCTGGTGGGAGCAGGCTCGGCGGAAGGCTCGCTGGACGCCGCGAATATCCTCAAGCCGGCGCTTTCGCGCGGCGAAATTCAATGTATCGGCGCCACCACACCGGGCGAATACCGCAAGTCGGTGGAAAAGGACCGCTCGCTCGAGCGGCGTTTCCAGTCCGTGAAGGTCCCGGCGCCCTCCGAAGACGAAGCCATCAAGGTTCTCGAGGGCGTACGCGAGCGCTACGAAAAATTCCACGCGGTCAATTACACCGAAGAAGCCATTCAGTACGCGGTGTATCTCTCCAGCCGCTACATCCCGGACCGCTTTCTGCCCGACAAGGCCATTGACCTGATTGACGAAGCGGGCGCCCGCGTCAAGCTCCGCCAGGCCATGCTCCCCGAAGAAGTCGCCGAGGTGCAGAAGCGCGTGAAGTTCATCACGCACCGGATGGAAACGGCCATCGCCAGTCACGAGTTCGAAAAGGCCCGCTTCTATTCCGAAGAAGAGCGCAAGGAGAAGGAGAATTTGCGGCTGGTTCGCGAGCGGCTGAAGCTCGACGATTCCACCACGGGCATCGTCACGCGCGACGATATCGAAGAAGTGGTGGCGCGCTGGACCGGCATTGCGGTCACCAGCATCAAGGAAGACGAACAACAAAAGCTGCTGCGGATCGAGCAGGAGCTGCACAAACGGGTCATCAGCCAGGACAAAGCGATTACCGCGCTCGCGCGAGCCATTCGCCGCAGCCGCGCCGGCCTCAAAGCTCCCGGGCGTCCCGTGGGCTGCTTCCTGTTCCTTGGCCCCACCGGCGTCGGCAAGACCGAAGTGGCGCGCCGCCTGGCGGAATTCCTCTTTGGCAGCGAGAAATCGCTCGTGCGCTTCGACATGTCCGAGTACATGGAAAAGCATTCGGTTTCGAAACTGATCGGCGCGCCTCCGGGATATGTGGGCTATGAAGAGGGCGGGCAATTGACCGAGCGCGTCCGCCGGACGCCCTACTCCGTGATTTTGCTCGACGAAATCGAGAAAGCCCACCCGGACGTGTTCAACATCCTGCTGCAGGTGTTTGAGGACGGACAACTCACCGACGGCCTCGGCAACACCGTGGACTTCCGCAACACGATCCTCATCATGACCTCAAACCTCGGCGCGCGGCACTTGCAGAAGCGCTCCACTCTGGGGTTCCAGTCCGGCGTCGTGGACGGGGCGAACAAGAGCATGGAGGAAATGGTTCTCTCCGAAGTGAAACGCGTCTTCAATCCGGAATTCCTGAACCGCGTGGACGAGGTGATTCTGTTCAATCCGCTGAGCGATGAAGACCTGCTGCGCATCATTGACCTGCTCGCGGGCCAAATCAACGATACACTGATTCACCGCCAGGTGCAGATCGTGCTCACCCCGGAAGCGCGCCAGTGGATTCTTGAGAAGACTTGCGCCGACCGCAGCTATGGCGCGCGGCCTTTGCGCCGGGCTTTGCAGAAATACGTCGAAGATCCCTTGTCGGAAGCACTGATTCAGGGTGGTTTGCAACGCCCGGCGACGCTGGAGATTTACGTCTCCGCCGACGGGCTCGCCTTCCGTCCAGTGGTTGAGGCAACCCCGGTCGTCCACTGACGAATCCAAAACGCACAGCCGGTGCCTTCCAGGTTCCGGCGGGAGAGTGTTTATTTGCGGTTGGGTGTCGCGGCCTTGACCACCGGTTTGGC
>DASWCG010000067.1:0-20681 GCA_036390175.1 Candidatus Acidiferrales bacterium
TGAAACGAAACGGAAGCATGCCACTCACACATTGGATTCCAGTCTTGCAAGGGAGTGACGGCCGGGCGAGTTGCCACGGGGCTTCCCTGGCCACGCTGAAGCCAGTGGCCGAACTTGACGAGCGGGCGCTGATCCTGGAAGCCCAAGGCGGGAGCCGCGCGGCTTTCGAGGAACTGGTTCACCGGTACGACCGCGACGTCCTGCGGCTGGCGCTCAACCTGATGCGCCGGCCCGAGGACGCGCGCGACGTCTATCAAGAAGCCTTCCTGAAGGTGTACAAAAACATCCAGCGCTTCCGCTTCGAATGCAGCTTCTATACCTGGCTCTACCGCATCGTGACGAACGTGTGCCTGGACCATCTGCGGCGGCGGCAGAGCCGTCCAGAAGACCAGGCGCCGGAATCGAAAGCCGGAGCGGCCGAAGACGTGAGCGTGACGAACTTTTTCGAGCGGCAGCACGAGGAGCGCGCTTCGGCGGACCCGGAGCGGCGGCTGATGGGCAAAGAAATCGGGGCGCGCATTGCCGTGGCAATGAAAAGGCTTTCACCGCGGGAGCGCGTAGTGTTCGAAATGAAGCACTACCACGGGTTGAAGCTCCGCGCCATCGGCGAGGCGCTGGGCACGACCGAAGAGACGGTGAAAAATTCGCTGTTCCGCGCCACGCGGAAACTACGCACGCAACTGGAAGAGTTATTGTGAGCGATCAAAATCCATTCGCGGTTCCCGAACGCAATCCGGGCCATGCAACCTGGACCTGCACGGACGTCGCGCCGCTGCTGCTGTTTTACGTTTGCGAGGAGCTGAGCGAGTTCGAGCGCAGCGCGGTGGAAGCGCACCTCCGCGGCTGCGCGAATTGCGCGGCGGCGCTGGGGCGCGAAAAGAAGCTGCAGGAGTACGTCGCCGCGAGCGAGCAGCCCGCGGAACAGCTCGACCCGGGGGGACTGCTGCTGTCGCGCTGCCGGAGCGAACTGGAAGAAGCCCTCGACGATCTGGAAGCGGCGGAGAAGACCTCGCGGGGTTTGCCGGCCGCGCTGCGGGGACTGCATCCGTTTGCGTGGGTGCCGCGGCAGCTTGCCGTTCACCCGGCCTGGGGCACGGCGTTGCTGATTTTTTCGGGCGCGGCGCTGGGGGTGATGGCGCCGCAATGGTATCAGGGGTATCAGGCGCAAATGGCAAAGCGAACGCAACCGGCGGTGGTGAGGGTTTCGGCCACGCCGCGGCTGACGGAGCAGGACTTGGCGAACATGGACGTGGCGGGAATCAGCCTGACACCTTCGCCGAACGGAAACGGCTCGGGAACGATTGAAATGCGGATGACGGCGGAGAAGCCCGTTGTGTTTGAAGGAAGCCTGGACGACCGCGAGGTTCGCCACGTGCTGACCTACATGATCCAAAACAGCCAGAAATTCGATGAGGGCGTGCGGCTCGACTGCCTGGATGCGCTGCGGACGCATTCCTCGGACAGCGATGTGCGCAAGGCGCTGTGCCTGGCAGCGCGCAAGGATCGCAACCCGGCGGTGCGGCTGCGGGCACTGGAGGCGCTCCAGGGCACGCCGCTGGACGCGACGGCCCGCGAGACGATGCTCGAGGCGCTGCTCAACGACACCAACCCGGGCGTCCGCGTGGAAGCCATCAACGCACTGGTGAGCTCGCTCCAGCAGGGGCAGGAAGCGCAGAGCGGCGGCGATGTCCAGCATGTTGCGAGGGTATTGCAGAAACTGGTGCGGAAAGACCCGAACCATTACGTGCGCATCCAGTGCGCTACGGCGCTGCGCCAGCTGGGGCCGCGAGAACCGCACTGAGAGTCCGGCCAGCGGCACGACCATTCGAGCGATGAAGAACTCCATCCACGGCCGGTTCGGCAAGACCTTGGGCGCGATGCGCCGGCATGCGGAAATGCTCGCGGCGCTGGCGCTTGCCGCCGCTCTGTTTTGTCCCGAGGCTTCCGCCAAGTTCCCGCCCCGCGCCAAGCAAGCGCGTTCTTCTCCCTCCGGACAGCGCGAGCAGGCTGCGCGAACCCCGCGCATCAGCGAAGAACGCGCCGATGTGATGCCGACGCGCGAAGGGCTGCGTCTGCGCCTGATGGCCGACCAGGGAAACGTGAACATCCTGACGGTGCGTCCCGGGGCAGGAAAAGTTCAGGTGAGCTACAGAGTGCGCATCGAAACCGATGCGCGCACACCCCATGCAAAGGAGCTCCTCCGACGGTACGTGCTTTCGGTGCGGAGCACATCGTCGGGAGTGCAGATTGCGGGCGAAATGCCCAAAGAGGCTTTGCGCGACGGCGCCGCGAGCAACGCCGGAGCCGACTCGCCGCGGATTTCCGTGGCGTTCGAGGTGAGCGTGCCGTTCCATTACAGCCTCGACGTCCAGACGCGAGCCGGCGACATCGAGACCGACGACATCAACGGCTCGGTGAGCCTGCTGACCTACGGCGGAAACATCTCTGCCGGGCGCATCGGCGTGAGCGGCACGCGCACGGTTTCTTCTGCTGCGGGCAGCGGCGACAAAATTGAAGCGCGCCTGGAATCGAAGTACGGCGGGCACATCGGCGTTCTGGACGTGGCCGGGGATCTTCGCGCGGTCACGGCGGGAGGCCACATCAGCGCCGGGAATATCAGCGGCGACGCGATCCTGCGGAGCGGCGGCGGACACATCCGCGCCGGAAACATCGCCGGCAAGGCGGAAATCGAAACCGGCGGTGGAAATATTTCCGTGCAGCAGGCCGGCGGAAGTGTGAGCGTGGCCACCACCGGAGGGCAGATTGATTTCGGCGAAGCGTCCGGGTCGGTGCGCGCGCATACGGGCGGGGGAGGCATCCGCATCCTGCACGTCGCCGGACCGATCCAGTTGGAGACCAGCGACGGGAGCATCTGCCTGACGCGCGTGCAGGGAGCGGTGCGCGCGGCCACGGGTTCGGGCACGATTACCGCGTGGATCAATCCGATGGAAGCGGCGGCGCCGCGTCCGCCGGCTGCGCCGCGCGTGGTGCGGCTGCTGGGCGCTTCGCAGCTCGAATCCGGCCAGGGCGACATCGTCGTATTCCTCCCGCGCGAGCTGGCCGCCAACATCGAAGCGACCATTGAGATGGCCGCGGATCACCACATCGAGGCAGACCCTTCCCTTCCGCTAAAAATTTCCTATGGGAGCGCGGGCGGGCCGCGCGGGGCAAACACGGTCCGCGCCGAAGGCGTCCTCAACGGCGGCGGCGAGTGGCTCCGTTTGAAAACGATTTCCGGCAATATCCGCCTGCAATTTTTTGACGCCGACCCCGCGCTTCAGCAACTTCTGGTTCGGCAGCAAAGAGGGCGCCTCGAGCGACAGAAGTTATTGCTCCAGCAACGGCTGCTGCGGATGCGGCGGGTGATCGCGCAGGAGCAGCCTGCCGACGCGCAGGGATCCCAAGCGGATGCGCCTGAAGCGCAGAGCTTGCAAATTCACCAGGGGGATGCTCCCGAAGTGATTCCCGCGGAAAGCCGGCTCGAAGAATGGAGCCACAAGCTGGAAGTCGTGCTCTGGGACAGCATTCGTATGGACCCGCAAGAACTGCAGAAGCGCGTGGTCACGGTTGTGCAGCCAACGTATCCCGAATTGGCCAGGCACGCCGGGATTGAAGGAACCGTGCGGCTGGAGATTCAGGTCAACAAGGACGGCACGGTGCAGGTTCGGAAAGCACTCGAAGGATCGCCCGTGCTGCGCGAAGCAGCGGCCTCTGCCGTAAAGCAGTGGCGCTACCACCCCGTCCTCGTGGACGGCAAAGCGGTGAACGCGATTTCCACGGTGGCATTCGAGTTTCAGCTTCGCTGAAATGCTTTGGTTCACTCGGGCACTTCTCTTGCGCATCCCATTTCCGCCGACGGAGGAACAACTGATGAGCAAAGCAATCCTTCGCGCACTTCCAGGTGTTCTTGTCCTTTGGGCTGGCTGCCTATTGGCCGCGCCTGCACGGGCAGGGTTCGACGACGTGTTCGATCGAACGGTTCCGCTGCAAGCGGGCGGCACCTTCGAGCTGCAGAACGTAAATGGCTCCGTGGAGATTACCGGCTGGGACCGCAACGAGGTGCAGATCCATGCCGTGAAATCCGCGAAGCGCAACCAGCGCGACCTCGATCGCGTGAGCATCGAAGTCAGCGAGCGGCCCAACGCCGTTTCCGTCCTGACGCATTATCCGCACGATGAAGGTGTGGAGGTGGCCGTGGAATATCGAATCCATGTTCCGCGCGACGCTCAGGTGCGGCGAGTGGCCACGGTAAACGGCGGATTGCACATCAGCGGCATCCGCAACGCGGGCGAACTGCGCACGGTCAATGGGAACGTCGAGCTTTTTGACAGCGCCGGGCGCATCAGCGCGCATAGCACCAACGGCAACCTGCGCCTGGAACTCAACCGGTTTGACAGCCAGAGTTCGCTTTCGGCGGAAACCGTAAACGGGTCGGTGATGATCGGCATGCCATCCGGCGCCGGCGGGTCCATTGACGCAGCCACGCTGAACGGCGACTTTCGCTCCGATCTCCCGGTCACGCTGGAGGGCACTTTCGGCCCGCGCGAACTTCACGGAACACTGGGCCAGGGCGGCGGCCCTATACGGGTGCGGACGGTGAATGGTGGAATTCGAGTGGTCGCTACGCGGCCCACAGTCTGACGGGCACGCCACAAAGGAGAAACGCAGATGAGCAAGCGAATGATAGTTGTTGCAGGCGGGCTGGCTGTGCTGGCGATTGCGCTGGCGGCTCTTCCCGGCCCCTCCGCGTCCCGGCAGGAACCTAAGGACGCACAGGCCCGCAGCGAACGCACGCTGCAGAAAACACTGCAGGAGGCGCTGCAAAGTTCGCTCGGGGAGCAGGGGAATAGCCGCGAGGAGCTGACGAGACTCACGGAAGACCTTGCTTTGCTGCAAGCGGATGCCAGCGCCCAGGAAGTCGTCGCCGCACTTCCGCAGGACGTGCAGGTCTTCACGTCGCTCGAAGACGGCGCGAGTTGGCTGGGCGTGGAAACCGCCGAAGTGAATGCAGAGAAAACAAAAGAACTGAAACTGCCGGCGGAGCGCGGGGTGTTGCTCACGGAAATCGTCCCAGACAGCCCTGCGGCCAAGGCGGGTTTGAAGGCCAACGATGTGGTCACCGAGTTTAACGGACAGCGCGTGGAGGGCGCCGCGCAATTCCGGCGGCTGATCCGTGAAACGCCCGCCGGGCGCACCGTGCAATTGACGGTATGGCGCGACGGGCGCTCGCAGACAATCAGCGTCACCCTCGGTGAAGGCGAACAGAGACGCCACGCGCGGGCCGGCGTTGTGCCGCGCGGGGACTGGACCATCGAGATGCCGCGGATCCCCAAGGTTGAGATTCCGCGATTCGAATGGAACGACGGAGTCTTCTTTTCGCGCCGCCCGATGCTGGGCATCTCCGCCGATGATTTGAGCGGCCAACTCGGGTCTTATTTCGGAGCGCCCGACGGCGAAGGCGTCCTGGTCCGCGAAGTCAATGGCGGGTCACCCGCCGAGAAAGCCGGAATCAAGGCTGGCGACGTGATCATCAAAGTGGATGGCGCGCGTGTGCGAACCGTCGGCGACCTGCACGAGAAGCTGCGTGAGAAAACCGGCGATGGCGCGGACAAGGCAGAAAAAGCGACGGTAAGTATCGGCCTGCTGCGCGACCGCAAAGAGATGACCGTGAACGTCGAAATCGAACGCCCGCAGGCGCCGAAGGCTAGGCGTCTCGCCTCGCGCCGCACGACCATCTGAGCGGAGTAGCATGCCCGCACCTTCGGCCCGGGAATAACGGTCTCAGTCGAGGTTGCCGGCCCGTTTGCGGCTGAGACCGTATTTGCGCGCCAGCCGCAACGGGCGCAAGACACTTTGCAGCAGGGCAAGCGGGCCGCGTTGCGGGGCGCCAGCCCAGTCTTCCTCAGTGGGAGCGACCGTCAACCGCAGTACGTACAGCGCTCCGGGCACGAACCCGCCCCTCATACGGATGCGAAAGCTCATTCGTTCGAAAATTCCAAGAGTGGACCGGTCTTTCGCAAAGTACCTTGCGCGGACCTGAGCGGCCAGTGCTTTCGCGCCGCGGTCCGCCCGGACCTGTGGCTTCACATCTTCGGGCAGGGGCGCTTCCAGCATGTCTTCAGCCAGCAACAATCCCAGGTGCACCATCCCCAGGACGCCGAGCAAACGTGCCTGGGCGAGCGCTCGCGGCCAGTTTATTCTCCGGGGCCGTTGCACCAGGGCGGCGATATCGGCAATCCACATCAGGCGTTCCCAGAAATGTTTTGAGCCGTGGACGCAGAGAAGCGAAAGCGCGTCTTCGGCGGAGAACGTGAGCACCTCCCGTCCGCCCATCGGGACGCTTTCGAGCCGCTGCAGCATTTCCTCGAGATCGAGGCGGCGCGGGAAATACCGAAGGGTCCGCTCCGTGTGCAGCTCAAGAATGGTCCGCGAGCCTTCGCGCGTAAAAAGATATTGTCCGGGAACCTTTCCGGAGAAGACCGCGGCGAGAGGAATCTCCGATTGAAAGCCTCGCTCGACCAGAAGCGCGCAGGCGCGCGCCGCATCCCGGTGGCGGAGAATCAGGTCCAAATCGGAGAAAACGCGCAGCGCCGGATCTCCATAAGCCTGAGCAGCGAGGACCGGGCCCTTATAGGGGACGACTGGAATGCCGGCGGCGTGGAAGATTTCGAGAACGCGGAACAATTCCGCGGCAAATGAAAGATTGAGAAAAATGCTGCTTTTAGAGAGCTCGTACAAACGGCGAAGGCGCTCCGGGGGCACAACGTCTCCGGCGACGTCGTGAAGCCGCAAATTGAGAAGAGGAACGACTCCGTGCTCGACCGCCAGAGCCTGCAGATATTCCCAGTCCAAATCGCTGCCGGCCAGCGCGCGAATCCGCTGCGCGGCCTCGTCCGCGCGGGGCCGCACACACTGGAGGAGGAGCGCCCGTTCGGGCTCAGGGAACGATGCGGAGACGGGTATCATGGATTGCGCACGCGATCAGCATCCGAGCCGCGCGGGACGAGCCGGCCCGCCAGCGGCATTGTACGATGCGGGCGTGTCCGCTAACGGCTATATTTTCCAGCAAGACGTGAGGCATATTCGAAGGCCTCTTCCCAGCCCGCGAACCCTTCCGGAAACCGTACGGCGCACGCACGCGCCGCTTCCTCCAGCGAGATGCGGCCATCCATTCGTTCGAGCAGGAAGCGGTCCACGGCGGCTTCCTCGTTCAACTCCGGGACACAGGCAGGCGAGAGGCGATTGAGCAGGCCGGGCGACAACAATTCACCGAAGAAGGTGGATTGCCGAAACTGAATTCGCGGCTGCGGAGAACGGCCCGCGGCGTAAACCGTCGTGTTCCACCTCCAGACGTAGCTGCTGCCGACCGGGTCGGCATGAAAAGCGGCACAAACACGCTCCCCCGGCGCCAAGCCGACAGGCTCGAGCCACGGAAAAAATGCCGTGCCGTAGACCGTTTCAGGCGCACCCGGAGCCGTTGTGTACCCCACACCCTCCCGCAAAAGGGCGTCGAACCACAGAAAGCAGCCATATGCCGTGGCCGGGCGCTCGATTTCGAAAGTCACTTCCGCCGCGGCATTGGGGTTGTCGAGGGTGGTGTAATCCAGCACCCAACAACGTTGCGGCACGCCCACAATTTGCGTTTGCTGGAAACAACCGCGATGAATGGAATTGAGAATGGCATGCCGCGCGGCGGACATATCGAACCCGCACGTATCGCCCGACCAGGGCGAGATCAAATCCTCGTAAAAACTCGACGCTCCGGAGAGCGCCGCCCAGACCGTGTCCTGTTGCGGAATGATTGCTCCGGCGGGAACCAGAAAGCGCTTGCGCGCATCCATGATCGTGGCCATGCTGCGGCCGAAGTGCGGCAGGATACCGCGCACGTCGAAAACGAGGACGTCGGCGCGTTCCGGAAGCTCCACGTGCGCCGAGTTGCCGGCCAAAAACACGATGCGGTCTGAGAACCCATGGGCCGCCGCCGCTTCGCGGGCGACCGCGATAATCGGATCGGTCTCCATGGCGAAGACGCGCCGCGCCCCCGCGCGGCAAGCCATGAGCGAAAAGATGCCCCCGCCGCAGCCAATGTCCGCAACCACTGCACCCGGGCGGACGGCACGGCGCAGGGCTTCGCCGTAAGCCGTCAGCCGGACGCGATCGGCCATCATGGAACCGTGGGTTTCGAGCGAATACATTTCAAAACGACGCGGAAAGGCCGGGACCCGCGGCGACATTTGCCGCGTGGGCAGCATCTTCGAGGAGCAGGTCACAGAGCTGGCCGATCCGATCGGGATCGGCATGCGGCGTCACCTGGCGCACGCGGACAGTCTGCACCAGCCGGCTCAGGAATTCGAATTCAGCGGCGCGCTTCTCCGGGTCCAACAGATAATTCATGTAAGTGTTCTGTACCAAATCCATAAAGGCCTTTTGGGGGGACAGCGCTTCGATGTGAGGCGCTTGCGGGCCGTCATGGCGCTGACCGAGGATATAAATCGAATCCAACGGCACCGGGTGAAGCGGAAACGGTCCGCCATTAAGCGGCAGCGAAAGAAAACATTTCTCCCAGTTCGGTGTCAGACGGGGAAGCGCGCCGGCAGCACCAAATAGGTTGTCCGCAGAATCAGGCCACAAACAAACCCGGGGGTAGCCTGGCTGGACCAAGAACTCGCCGCCGCGATGAACCAGCGGCGTGACATCTTCGCAGAGCACGCGGTGGCCGCGTATGGCGAAGGCCGCAGCCGTGGTGGACTTCCCCGCCGCCGCCGGGCCCACCAGAGCAACCGCGCGACCGCCGATTTCCACGGCGGCGGCATGCAGGCAGGTGATCCCGCGCTGGCGCAGGACAAATCCGAGCACCGGCCCGACCAGATAGGTTGTGAAGTCCGCCAAGGTCAGCGGTGCGCGCCACTCGCCCCATAACTGAGTGTCACAGCGGTCGAGAACAAACCTCGTGCCGTCATTATAGCTGAGCCGGAAAAACTTACCGCCGCCGAGCGACTCGAAAACAGAGGAAGGCTCGCCACGTTCTGCGGGGTCGCGCGAAACATGGAGGGGCGCGGACGCACCGGCAAGAGCTGCTTCGAGCCACGGCGGGCGAGATTGGACAGAAAGAAGGAGATCCGGCGCGCCATTTGAATCTTCCGCCAGGCCGGGGATTGCTATGTCGGAGGAAATTCGAAGGCCATAAGTGAGATAACGGGTCGTCACAGTTGTGCGGAGTCGAGGTGGTTTATAACGCGCTGTCAGCCGGTCTTTTTGGCGGAGCCGATGGACCCGTCCCTTTTGCCAGCCTTCCCGGTAGTACGCGTCATTTCCGCGAGATCCCCGTACACAAGCAGTTTGGGGGTTTGATAGGGCTTTTTAATTGGCTTCGGAGAAATCGACTTCATGTGTCGCCTCCGCTGTGCGATTCAAAAGGGACTATCACCCGCCGGGATTGATAGTATACCGAAACTGGGGCATTTGAGACTCAAGTTTCATTCGGTAGTTGTATGTCGTCACCGGACCAGGCTTCATAACACGCCTGTGTCGCGCGGCCAATAGTAAGGTCTCTGGCGCGCCGGAGCCAGCAATATAACGAAAGCGGACGCAGGTGCGTCCAGATTTCACCCGGGGATAGAGTCTCCAGTTCGTGGGGAACCCGGTCTGCCACCAGATAGTTCGAGATTTCCGGGGCGGAGCGCGGTAAAGGCAGCGGATTCCAAATTTTCTGCCTTAACAACTCGACCAGAGGGTCGGCGGCCAGCGGTGACTTGGGCCTTTCGAGGATGGATTCTGGAAGAGCACCCTTCATGGCTTGCCTCAGAAGTTCTTTGTGTGCGCACCAAGGCAGTGGAGGAAGCCGCAACATAAACCGCACCAGGGGCAGCGCAAACAGCGGAGCCCTTGCTTCGATCGCGATACCGCTCGCTCCCGGATCGTCGGCTTCAAACAAACTTGCCCAATAGGAAGAGGCCATCGCCGTGTAAGCTTGCGGGCGGGTTGCCGGGACTTGTTTTGCCTCCCGCTGCAATTCCAGCCAGCGGTCTCGGAGGTTTAGGCGCCTCTCAAACTCGGGGTTTAGCCAAGGAGGATAGTCCGCAAAAGGATCCTGGCGATTGAAGCCACGCCGGAGACGCATGCGAAATCCACCCAGGAGGGGAGGGATGCGGCGACGGCTGAGGCAATAGGAACCGAGGTCGCGAACGAGAGTCATCCAGCGCAAACGCCGGAACAGGGAAACCAGATAGGGCCAAGTTTCTCCTAACAGGGACGGGTCTCCTCCCTCGCCGGTGAGGAGGACGCGGTGGTGGCCAGCCGCCTCCGAAAGATGGTGGTGATGCAATTCCAGAAAGGGTTCATGAGCGGGTTCGGGCTGGCGAATACAAGGATCGTCCCAGCGCGCATAAGGAACAGCCTCGGCCACAGAAACGCGGCGGAGGGGAATGGAAAGCATTTGCGCAGCTTGCGCGGCGTATATCGCCTCTTCGTCCTGGAACAGAGGCCGGTAGTCAAACGTGTAGGCCCGGAGGCTGCAAGGCACCGCGCGTCTGCGAGCGACCTCCTTCGCTGTGGCGGCAACCGATGGGGAGTCCAGACCGCCGCTGAGCTGCAGGCCGGCACCCTCTTCGGGGAGGCGGTCTTCCACGGCACGCCGTAATAGCTCACGGAACTGCTCGAGATACTGCTGCGGACTCGCGCAGCGGAGGATATCTTCGATGGGCAGCGTCCAATAGCGGGTCACTTGGAGCGAACCTTGCTGCCAACTCAAACTGTGGGCCGCGGGAAGCCGCGCGATGCCGGCAAATACAGTTGCTGCGGGATTCGGATTCCATCCGCTCAAAAGAAAGTCGGCGAGAAACCATTCGTTTAGCTGCCCGTCACCAGCGGGATGAAACCGCACGCAGTCCAGCGTGTTACTAAAGACCAGCGCGTCGCCGCGGCGCGCGTAATAAAACGGTTTGACGCCAAAGCGATCGCGGGCGCACCACAGCCGCTGCGCCCTTTTGTCCCAGATGGCGAAGGCGAAATCGCCATCGAGATGTTCCAGGCACTGTCCGCCCCAGGTTCGCCAGGCGTGCAGGATAAGCTCGGCATCACCGGAAGAGGCCGGAACCGCACAGCCGCGGTCGCGGAGCTTCGCACGAAGATCGCCGCGGGCATCGAGACGCGCGTCGGCAACAATCCAGCTAATCCCATCCAAGCTGAAGGGCTGTTCCTCGCCTCGTGGAGAAGGGCCAGCGTGCAGCAAAGAGTGGCAGAAGCCCGCCGCGCCGTCGCTCCACACATTCGTACCGTCGGGCCCGCGGCAGGACAGGAGCGCGGCCATGCGCCCGAGCACGCCCTGGTCCGGCGCCGCACCATCGGCGCATACGATTCCCGAAATACCGCTCATCGAGATGCGGTCCGTGAGGCCATGGTGGAAGCGTCAAAAGCGACGAATTGTCCGGGAGAAAGGCCGTCTTCGTTCAGCGCGACGCCTTCGAGTTCGACCCAGGCATGAGCTTCAAAGCGTCCTTCTTCCTTGCTGACGCCGATGCGAAGGTTGCCTGCCATTCCCCGGCGGCGCAGCATGAACCAGAGCACCACCGATTCGGCCAGGCAATTCGGCGATCCGAACCCATTGCGAACGGCCATGCGGACAAGGTGAGCCATGCGTGACGCGCGGTTCCCGGCGCGCCCTTCGCGGATCGACGGAGGCGCCGTGGGGGAATGAAGGAATCGAGAGAGGAACCTCTGCGTGCGGCGAAGTCCGGCGAGCCGAAGCATTTGCGCGGCGATGGGGAGCCAAAACGCGGCGATAAGAACAGCCCGCCGGTCTGCCGGACCTAGCGCGAGATACCTTCGCCATTTATTCCGCAGAGACATCGAGTAATCCGTTCGCCAGGAGATGATCGAGCAGGTCGGAAAGATTCCGGCGCAGCACTTCTCCTTCGACTTCGTATTCCTCCAGCAGATTTTGATACGCCGCTTCGATCGAAACCGAACTCGTCAGATGCGTCCACATGCGCGTGCCAACCTCATCGAGACCAAAATAACGCTCGGTCTGGAGGTTCAGAAGAACGGATTCGCCTGCGAGTTGCCGCACCAGGACATGCGCGGGAATTCTGACGGATTGCGAAAATGCCGGCATTGCGTTTGGGGTGATTCTATCAGAGCGCTGCGCATTTGATCGCGATTACCTACGCGCTCGACAGGATGCACGCGGTGTTGTTCGGGCCCGCTTCCCTTCGCCAACGAAATGTCTGTGGACAAGAAATTCGCGATTCGCCCGCCGGATACCGACCAGCGTTAGGACTTCTTTTTCCTGGTGTTCACTTTGGTCTGGATCCCGGGAGCCAATTGCCGCAGCGCTTCCAGGCCGGCCTTGGCGTCCTTGCCGATGGGCCCATTGGGATCGAGATCCATTGCTTTCTGGTACGCTTCCGCGGTTTCCGGAGGAACTTCGTACGTCAATTTGTCCCCCACCTGCTTTTGCTCGCCACTGGCCAACAATGCGCCCGCGAGCAGATACCAACTCTGCGCACTTTTCGAGTCAATTTCGACAGCTTTCTTCAGCGGCTCTACAGCCTCCTTCATCCTTCCCAAATTCGTGAGGACGATGCCGAAGTTGCGATAAGCCGTCGCGGCGTTGGGGGGATCGAGCTCGGCACTTTTTTGATAGGCTGCCTTGGCATCGTCAATTTTGCCCAGCCTGGCATAGGCGTTTCCCAGATTGTTGTAGTAGCCCGCCATCTCCGGTTTCAGCGCGATAGCTTTCTGGTAGGCGTCAACAGCCTTTTCATTCTTGCCGGCGGCGTCATACGATTCGCCCAGCTTCGCCCAGATCAAGTGAAGATTCTGGTCTTTTTCGAGCGCCGCTTTCTGGGACGCTTCGAATTCGGTGACGGCCTGGTTGGCAGCGTCGGAAAGCTTTTGCCTGACGGCGGCACGCTGATCCGCCGACGCCGTGCGAAGTTCCGCGCGCGCCTGGCTGACCTGCGTGAGGGCCGCGACCCCGGCGTCGAAGTGCGCCTTCATCCCTTCGAACTTCTGCTTCTCCTCTTCCTGTTTCTTCACGGCTTCTGCCGCCGCGCCGCCTTCCTTGGCGATTAATTCCTTGAAATTGACGTCATGGGTGACTTCCTGCTGCGCCTCGACTTTCACCTGAAATTGATAGAGCTGCTTATCCTGGGATTTGACCTTGACGGTATAGATGCCGGCGCGGATATTCCGCGCCTCATACTTACCGTTTTTGTCGGTCTTCACCTCGGTCTTCTTTCCCTGTTCATCTTCAAAAACGAGAGTGATGTCGGCGAACGGTTTGCCGTTCTGATCGTACACAACGCCCACGACGGCGGCACTGGGGAACTGGGCTTTTGCGGTGGGCGCCATCCAACTCGCCACCGCAACTACGGCCATCGTAAACGCGATCGCCATCCAGATTGCCGCTGGTCGCTTGTTCATCGCATGCTCCTTTTCCCCTCTCGGTTCGAAACTATATTATCGCGCAATTCGGGTCAATGGTGGCTGCTCCCGCGCGCCAGCGTGGCCTGCCGGTAGGGAATCGGGTCCGGGATCCCCGCGTCCGCAAAGGCGCGCAAGCGCAGCAGACAGCTATCGCAGGCGCCACACGCCGCGTCTTCGAATTGGTAGCACGACCAAGTTAGATGCAGCGGCGCGCCAAGTGCGCTGCCCCGCCGGACAATTTCATTCTTCTTCATGTGGATGACAGGCGTGATGATTTCAATGTTTGTTTCCGGACGCGTGCCGGCGCGCACTAGTTCCTGAAACACGCGGTAATACTCGGGCCGGCAGTCCGGGTAACCGGAACTGTCTTCCGCGACCGCACCGATGTACACCGCTTTCGCGCCGATGGCCTCTGCCCAACTCACCGCCACGGACAAGAAATGTGCGTTGCGAAACGGGACGTAGGTGACGGGAATCGAGCTCCCGGAAACCGGTGCAACCCGGGCATGCTCTGGAACGGCGATGCGGGCATCGGTAAGCGCCGAGCCGCCAATCCGCGCGAAATGGTCGAGGCGCACCACAAGCCGTTCCCGCACCGCATAAAAACCGGCGATGTCGTCAAAAGCGCGCCGCTCACGCTGCTCGGTACGCTGACCATAGGACGCATGGACCAGCGCGAGCCTCTCCGCGCCATGCTGCTCCGCCGCAATGGCCGCAGTCACGCAGGAGTCCATTCCGCCGCTCAGCAGGACAACCGCTTTGGAGGTCATTGTTTCGCCGTTCCTTTTCCGAGCAGTATAACTCACTCACATTGCGCCGGAAACACATGCCCTGTGACGAGGGGCACTGCTAGGGCGGAACCATCGCCCTCTTGCATGAGATCTTGGCCGAATCAATAAAGTTAATTTTGGACTTGACTTTACTTATTAAGCCCAATAGAATGGTAGCTTCTATTGAGGACAACATGGATATATCGAAGGCAGCCTGCCCTGACTGTTCCAAGCCGCTCAAGCTGACTCGGATGGAGTGTCCTTCCTGCAAGTTGACGATGGATGGCGAATTTGAAGCCTCTCCGCTCGGGAAACTCAATCCGGAGGACCAGGCCTTCGTCATTGCCTTCGTCAGACACCACGGCTCGCTCAAGAAAATGGAGAGCCTTTTTGGGATCAGTTATCCGACCGTAAAGAACCGGCTGAATGCCATTGCGGCGGCCCTGGACAAGAGCTTTGACTCACCCTCACCGAATCTTTTTGTGCTGGAACAATTGGCGCGCGGAGAACTGACCGTGGAAGAAGCTTTGGAGAAGATGAGCTGAAAAGAATCATCAACTGTGAAGGGAGATTCCTGATGACTGCGGAAAGAAAAAAAGTGCTCGAGATGCTCGCCGGGGGGAAGATCACAGCCGAGGAAGCTGAAAAACTGCTGGATAAGCTGAACACGACGGCCACAGACGCCGCGGATTCCAAAGGGGCGCAGGGTGAACCCTCAGCACCCGGAAACAGGAGCCCGCGTTTTTTGCGCATTGTGGTGGACAAGCCGGGGGAAGACCAAGTGAATGTTCGCCTTCCCCTTTCGTTCCTCAACAGGGGTTCAAGCTTGCTCGGCGTCCTGCCGCTGAGGGTCGGCCGGAAGCTGGCCGAACATGGTATTGACCTTTCCGCATTTACCGCGCTGAAAGGAGAGGATCTCGCGGAAGCGCTACAGGAGACATTTGTGGACGTTGAAAAAGGAAACGGCAAGAAGGTCCGCATCTTCTGCGAATAGCTGGGGCAGCCTGGTCAAACGCCGCGCGCGGCCGGGTCCCAGATGAATTTGTGCAATTGCAGGCTGAGCCGCACCGGCAAAGCATCCTCGAGAAGCCATTCGGACACGGTGCGCGGGCTCAGCGCGGGCCACTTCCCCGCGGGGTCCTCAAAAACGGGGGAGAACAGCACCTGGCGAACGCGTTCGGCGAGGCGATGCCTAGCCGTGAAGTCGCGCGCAAACTCATAGTCGCGGCGTGTGGCGAGAACGAATTTTACTTCGTCTTCCGGTCCCAGCACCGCGAGGTTGTCCATCTGGAACGTATCGGCTTCACCCGAGTCCGGACATTTGACGTCCACAATCTTGATGACCGCGCCCGGCAGGCGGCCGATGAACCGTTCTCCGCTGGTCTCGATGAGCACCGTGTAACCAGCAGCAAGAAGCTTCTCCGCAAGCGGATAAATCTCTTCCTGCAGCAGCGGCTCTCCACCGGTCAGTTCGACGAGAGGGATCGCCGGCCGGACATTGCCGGTCTTTGACCTCTTCCCCGAAAGCTCGGCCACGCGGCGGAGCACCTCATCTACGGTCATTTTCGTTCCGCCGTGGAATGCATACGCGGTGTCGCACCAGGTGCAGCGAAGATTGCACCCGGTGAGACGGACAAACACGCAGGGCAAGCCGGCCCGCGTGCCCTCGCCCTGAACGGATTTGAAAATCTCGGTAATGACCATGCTTCGCTATTCGGCGCGTTTCGGTTTGTTCCGGCGGTAGTGCCGCACAAGCGCAACAGCCACAAGAAATGCCACAGCGGCCCCTGCCAAGCGGAGGTAACTCGGCTGGATTTGGAGATGGCGGAGAATCAGCCAGTACGCCGCTCCCACAAGGAATGCCGGGATGGCAATGATAAGGAATGCGCGGTTCATTCGGTGATCCTTCGTTCCGGAAAAGGCCTACTCAGGCATGTAGGTCGCGGACGTCACGTCGGTTTCCCAAACCGTGATGCCGGTAATTCGCGCGCTGGCAGGCAGCGCTGCAACTTGCTTCGAAGCCTCCTCGTAGAAATGTTTTGCCAGGTTTTCTGCCGAGGGATTGACGTGCGAGAAAGCCGGCAGGTCGTTGAGAAACTGATGGTCGAGCCCCTGGACGATGCCGCGGATAATCTGCTTGAGATGGAGGAAATCACAAAGCAGACCGATGGAATCGAGTTGCGCCCCTTCAACCGTAATCTGCACCTTGTAATTGTGCCCATGCAGGTTCTCACACTTCCCGCGATAGCCCCGCAAGGCGTGTCCGGCTGAAAAATCTTCCTCCACCGTGACTCGGAACATATCTTTCCTTTGTACCCAGCGCTCCGCGGATCTGCTGTGGGTGATAACGCTGCCCGGGAAATAGTCAGGTTTCGGCCTGGAAGAATCGCCCGACCTCCGCCAAGTCGTGCGTGACCCGGTACTCCGGCAGCGACTCCAAGAAAATCTTACCATACTGCATCCGCTGGATGCGGCTGTCCAGGATGGCCAGCACGCCGCGGTCGGTCCTGGAGCGGATGAGCCGTCCAAAGCCCTGCTTCAACGCCAGGACCGCCCCGGGCACCTGGTATTCGGCAAAGGCATTGCGGCCCTCTTCTTTCAACGCGTTGACGCGGGCGGCGACGACCGGGTCGGAAGGCACGGCGAACGGCAAGCGGTCTACAATCACACAAGAGAGTTGCGCGCCGGGAACGTCCACGCCCTGCCAGAAGCTCGCCGTCGCGAACAAGACGGCGTTGGGCGTGTTCCGGAAGCGCTCGAGAAGCGCCGAGCGCGGCGCCGATCCTTGCAGCAGGAGAGGAAATGCGACGCGCTCGCGGACGCGCCCATAAAGCTCATTCATCTGCGAATAGCTGGTGAACAGGCAGAAGGCGCGCCCGCGGCTGGCTTCCAGCAAGCGGACGATTTCGTTGGATGCGTGTTCGGAGAAGCGGGCGTCCCGCACATCCGGGATGGCGCGGGGGATATACAGCAGGGCCTGGGACTTGTAGTCGAACTCGTGAGGCAACACGCGCTCGCCGGAGCGGTCAATTCCCAGGCGCTGCTTCAGGAAGTCGAAGCGCCCGCCGACGGCCAGCGTCGCCGACGTCAAAACAATCGTATCGAATTTTTCAAAGAGCCGCTCGCGCAGGATACTGCTGACGTCTATCGGCGTGGCGGCGAGGAAAACGCCTTTATTGCGCCGCTCGAACCAGTAAACGTAATTTTTCTCGTCGCTCTCGAAGAGAAATTTCAGCTCGCCGCGCAGCTCGAAGGCCCGCCGGGCAATGTTCAGCACCTCTTCGGGCTTGCTGGGCAGCGCCGCAATCTCGGTCTCCAAGCGCTTCACTGCCGAGTGGAGTTCCTCGTACGGCTCGCGGTTTTGTTCGAGAAAGCTCTCGCGCTCGGCGCGCGTGAACGGAAAGCGCCCCTCGCGCTGCGGGAACGCCTCAAAGAATGCGCGGCAACGCTCGCGAAGGCGTTGCGTCCGGCGCAGCATTCCCGCGCCCGCAACCCCCGAGAGCCGCAGCGCCACGTCGGCATCGCGCGCCAATTCCTCAAACCGGTAATTGGAAATCTGGCGGCCGAAGTAGTCGCTGGCGACATCTTCGATCTCGTGAGCCTCGTCGAAGACCACGGCGGAATATTCCGGCAGAATGCCGCCGAAGTCGTCGTGCTGCAGCGCCAGGTCGGCAAAAAACAGGTGGTGGTTGACGATGATGAGGTTGGCTTCGCGCGCCCGCTGGTGCATCCAGGTGAGGAAGCAGCGGTTGAACTCCGGACATTTTTGCCCGGTGCAGGTGTCCCGCCGCGCGTCGAGCCTCCCCCACAACTCGGCGCTATCCGGCAAGAAGGCCAGCTCGGAGCGGTCGCCCGTCTCCGTGACTCTTTCCCAGTCCCGAATCTGCGTGAACCAGTCCAGTTCGTCCATGCCCTTCAGCATGGGCTGGCCTTCCATCAGATGGACTTTTTGGCGGCACAAAAAATTTCCGCGGCCCTTCATTACCGCGACTTTCAGGTCGGGCGCGAAATGTTTCTGAATGAACGGAACGTCCTTGCTGAAAAGCTGTTCCTGGAGGGATTTGGTTGCGGTGGAAATCACCACGCGGCGCCCACTGCACAGCGCAGGAATCAGATAAGCGAGCGTCTTTCCGGTGCCGGTGCCGGCCTCGACGATAGCGTGACGATGGCTCTGGAAGGCATCGTTGACGATTTCAGCCATCTCAAGCTGCGAGCGGCGATGCTCATACGCGCCGCGCATGCACTTCTGCAGCAGCCCCTGAGGGCCGAAGATCTCGCCCATGGTGAAACGCGGCTCCGCTCCTGCCGGCGCTGCATCCTGTGGAGGTACGGACTCTGGGTCGCGCGGAAGTCCCCGGATAGTTTTCGCAATGGCGGAAGATGAAGTAGGCTCTTCCGAAGGCTTCGGTTCTGATCTGGCAGCGCGCCTGGCCAAGCGAGTGGTCCCTCGGTCATTTCAGGAGAAGGTGCGGCGAAGGGGCTAAGATAGCACAAACCCCTCGCGGCGGCCGCACTTCGCTCGGACTGCGAGAGTTAGAGTTTTGGACAATGCGTCAGGCTTTTGATGCTCCTCGATTGCAGGAACAGATTAAATTCATTGTAGGGAGCGTTTGAGAAGATGGCGGCATTCCTCAAACGCCGGAACATTCAAGGGTAGCAGTGGGGGACCTGATGAAGCGGCAGCATGTTGCATTATTCCTGATTGCGGCCGGTCTGGTTGTGCTGGCCTCTTGCAGCGGCCTTCCCCGACAAACTACGGTTGGGGGCGGCAATTCCAGCCTCAGCGTGACGATGACCGATACGCCCCCGGCGGGAGTGACCATTCTTTCGTTCAAGTTTACGCTAACCGGATTCACGGTGACTCCTTCGACCGGCACTCCAGTGGCGCTGATCTCAGGCTCCAATCCGGTCACCGTCGAATTGACGCAGCTTCAGGCGGATGCGACCCGGCTGGGAACATTTACGATTCCTTCGAACACGTATAAAAGCATGAACGTGACGGTCGCGAATGCGGATATTTCCTTCGCCAATCAGTCCGGGGCAGCCATTGGGCAGTGTCCAACCGCGACCGTTTGCGAGATTCAGCCGGCCGGGATAGGGAACCTTACGGTATCCACGACTCCGTTTCCGATTACCGTCTCAAGCGGCGGGAACATCGGCCTTTCGCTGGATTTCAACCTGGCCAACGCTATCACCAGCACAGTGGGAGTGGATTTCACGCAACCCAACGTATTGACCGCCGCATCGCTGCCGGTCTCCAATCAACCTACGGGCCAATTCGAGCCCATTCCCGACGTGGTCGGGGTCGTACAAACGGTTAACGCCACAGCGCAAACTTTTTCGCTGCAATCCACGCGGGGCACGTTCGCTGTTTCCGCAAACGCAAATACGGTGTTTGACAATTTTCTGAGCTGCTCGGCGGGCAATTTCACGTGTTTGCAGAACAACATCGTTGTCAGCGCCGATTTGACTCTCAACAGCAATGGCACGTTCACCGCCACGGAGATTGAATTTGAAGATACCGCGCCGGACGACGAAATTACCGGGGTTGTATTCTCGATTGATGCGACGACTCAAACGAACTTCACGATTGTCGTGCTGGATAAACTGGAATCAGCCACTGGAAGCCTGATTGGAGCAGTCAGCGTCGGAAACTTGGCAACTGTACAGCTTGCGAGCAGCCCATCGTTTGTGGTGGATACAAAGGGATTGGTTGTCCCTCAATCGCCGCTTTCGCTGTTTCAAGGCTCGAGCAATACATCGCAAATGCTGGGGGGCCAGGTTGTGCAGGTGCGCGTAAAAACCTTCACGGCGGCCAGCCCGCCGGCGAATGCATCTTTGACGACGGACCGCGTGCGCCTCAGATTCTCGGTGCTCAGCGCGCCCGTCTCGCTGGCCGGCAATCCCAATTTCAACCTGGGGCCTCTGTCGCCGCTGCTTGCAAACCAGGGCCTTCTCAGCCTTCAGGTGCAGACGCAGTTGAAGACCGCCTTCGAAGGAGTCACCGACGTAAGCGGGCTGGCCGGCGGCGATAATGTGTCTGTGCGTGGATTGTTCTTCAATGGCACGCCGGCAATAGTTGTTGCTGCGAAAGTGCGGAAACATTAGGCGCCGGAGTCGAACAATTTCCCGCAGTCAAAATCAGAGAGGGCCGAAGCGGATCGCTTCGGCCCCCTTTCCGTTTTAGAATGCAATTTTCAGGCGGAAACAGGCGCGGCCGCGGTACCGACGGGTACAGCAGTCCGCGGCTGGAACCGGTAGAACAGCGCCATGGACACTGCACCGAAACCCCACAGCCAGACGACCAGGTGAATCCATCCTCCAACCTTCGGCACCATAAACAGGGCCCTCAGAATGAACAAGCCGAGCGCCATCCTGCCCAGCAGCGCGCCGGGATTGTCGGAACGCCCGAGGATCAACTCGCCGAGCCACGCGCCCACGATCACATCGGCCACGTGGAACACGAAAAACCAGGAGGCCAGC